>JBIPMW010000273.1:0-3074 GCA_044376455.1 Crocinitomicaceae bacterium
AGACTCGCTTTATTTGCTTTGCTTACAGATACAAATATGCTGATGGTGAATACAGCGCTACCTCTCAATGGTCTGCTCCTGCGTTCGCTCCAAAGGCATTTAACTTTAGCATTGACAGCTTCCTCAATGAGGGGATGACCAACTTCTTTAACTCGGCAGTCATCACTTATAACACAGGTGGACCGCTTGTGGTTGGTATTGACCTTTTGTTTAAAAGAGCAGATGGAAATATCATTAGAGTAATTGAGAAGCTTGACAAACAAGTATTGGGGCTGACCAATAATTCTTTACAGCAGTACACATTTACAAACAGTAAAATCTTTACCATTCTTTCTGAGTCAGAACTATTGAGGTTGTATGACAACGTGCCTCGTTTCGCGAAGGCTCAGACAATTATGGGCAATCGCTTGATGTATGGCAACTATGTGGAGGGGTATGACTTGGTTGACGTACTAGGTCAGCCCGTACAGTTTGAATACCAAACATCATTAGTGTCATCTGATATTGGTGTGACAAGTATTGACACAAATCTTGAATCAGGTAACTACAATATTGATGGGGCATTAACAGTTGCTGACTCAATTGTAAACATTGATTTAGATGGCAAGGATTTGGTGGAAGGCTCTGCAATTAATTTGAGCTTGACGCTAACTCACAGTCAATGGACTGGAGATACTCCTTTCCCTACTCAGACCTCTGAGAATATTAGATTAAACTTTGCATTCTTTTTATCAAAGAGCTATAACTCGGTATATGAGCTGGCTACTAGCGTTGAGTTTCAGGATGCCATTGGTCAGACAGGAGATATTGAGCCTGTAGAAGATGCTTGTAATGGCATCACTTTTACAGACCAATTCAATTGTGCTCTGCCTAATAACTTAGGGACGCTAGAGAAAATTTCTAGTGGAATTAGTGGCTTGAATCAAGCAATTGCTATTCTGACCTCACCATCTAGCAATGAGATTGGTCTTCAGATTCCAGCAATGAAATATGTTGACGACCCTGTCACGCCTACGCAAGAAGCTTATGAGTACTACAGAATCTCATTTTCAGAAGCCACATTTCAAGAGATAACAAATACGCAGAGTCTTCACAGCAATAGGGACTACGAGATTGGTATTGTCTATATGGATGATTTTAACAGGGCTACAACAGCTCAAGTTAGTCCGTACAATACTGAGCATATCCCATGCGGTTTGTCCTCTAAGAAGAACTCTATTTACGTTACAATACCTTTTACGCAGCGTCCTCCCGTTTGGGCTACACGATACAAATTTGTTATAAAGCCTGACGAAGAGAATTATGAAACAATCTATTGTAGCATATTCTTTCAGGACCCTAATAGTAACAGTGTTTACTTCTTACTTGAGGGTGAGAACGCAAGGAAGGTTGAGACAGGAGACAGGCTTATTGTAAAGGCGGACTCAGAAGGCCCAACATCAAACTGCGTGTATGCTACTATCCTTGAAAAGTCTGCACAATCTGCAGGATTCATTGAGATTCCAAGAGCGGATGACCCTATTGAGTTTATTCCTGTTCCTGCTGGCGTATATGCTAAAATTAATCCGAACAGCTTCAACATTGTTCAGGAAGAAAATGCCATTGTTGCTCCCGGAAAAATATTAGTAAAAGAAAGAAATGGAGGGGATTATCCTGTCTTGTTCTACCCAATGAATATAGAGGGCACTGAGGCTGGTAATCCTTCTACTTGGACACACTTAGATTATGACGTTCCTTCAGGAAGTAGAATTGTAATGTCAATAAAGCAATTCAGAGGTGGGACTGGAAATGATTGTGAAGAAAGAAGAAATACTTTTGAGAAAACATTCATATCAGCAAACTCATACGACAATATGTATGATTGGTTTGTTGGGGAAGATATTGAGCAATACTTAAATGATAGCATAAAAATTGTTGGCGGAAATTCTTGTGAGATTAACAATGTATTTCAGGGATTCACAAATACTACTCCCCCAACTATTTCTACGGCTACTTGTACTAACTATTACAAGTTCTACAGAAATACTACCACAAACGAATTGTTTTTAATGGTTACAGGAACTGTTTCTTGTACTGGAATAACTAATCCAAGAGGAAGAGATTCAAACGTAGAAGTAAACATCACTGTATTCCGCTCAGATAACAGCATCATATTTGAGACTGAACCTTCAAATGCTTTGCCTGATGTGTTCTTTGAGAACGATATGTCGTTCCCTATCATAAATGGAAACCATCAGGGTAACATCCAAAACCAAAACATTGGTACTGGAACGCCAGCTATTATTGACACCAAGTTCTTTAACTGCTTTTCATTTGGTAATGGAGCAGAGAGCTACAAGATTCGTGACTCAATTACAGGCTCAAGCTTTAATCTTGGCAACAGAGTAACAAGCGTATCTGCTCAGGACTACAAGGCTGCAGATAGATTTGCTGACATTACCTACAGCGGTGTATATAGCGCTGAGTCAAATGTGAACAAGCTCAATGAGTTTAATTTGGGCTTGCTAAACTTTAAAGTGCTAGAGCCATCGTTTGGAGACATTCAGATATTGGACGCAAGAGCAAATGACATCCTTGTTTTGCAGGAGGATAAAATCTCATACGTACTATCTAGTAAAAACTTAATCTCCGATTCGACAGGTGGTGGCGTGATAGCCTCTGTGCCTGAGGTATTAGGGAATCAGATTACTAGAATCGAGAAGTATGGCATTAGCGCCAACCCTGAGAGTTATGTGCAGTGGGGTCCTGACAGATTCTTTACTGACGTAAAGCGTGGAGCAGTACTCAACCTAAAGGGAGACCAATTGATTGTGATATCTGAGTCAGGTATGCGTACTTGGTTTAGAGATGAATTTATTGAGTCGTTCGATACACAGAAGCTGGGTGGTTACGACCCGTTTTTAAGTGAATACGTTCTATCTACAAACGATACAAAGCTACCACTCCCACTAGAATGTGTAGCTTGTGGAGTATCTCAGACGCTGACTATACCAAATGGCAACACGGTAACTTACTGCGTTGACTTAGGTCAGCCTGTAGGGACAACGACTTTTGCATACAGCGTACCTGCTGGG
>JBIPMW010000064.1:0-9761 GCA_044376455.1 Crocinitomicaceae bacterium
TTATACCTACGCTTACAAAGTTTTACCAGGTGTTTCAAATCCGAATAGTAATATCAACATGGATTTCTCGAGAAGTGCCCATTCTGGAATCGGTTACGAGAAGTCATTCAATAAAGGCTTTAATATCAAAACAGAGGCTTATTATCAATATTTATATAATATTCCGGTAACCGTGGCTCCTTCATCATTCTCAATGATTAATGTGGGAAGTGGCTTTTCGAGACTCTTCATGGATGAACTACAAAATACTGGAGATGGTTATAACTATGGTCTAGAATTAACGGTTCAAAAGTATTTTGACAAATCGTTCTTTTTCTTATTCTCAGGAACGGTTTATGATTCAAAATATCGTGGCAGTGACGGCATTTTGCGCAATACCTCTTACAACGGAAATTATGTGGTGAATTTCTTAGGAGGAAAAGAATTCAAAGTGGGCGAACGCAGTGTTATCGGAATTGGTGGAAAAGTAACTGCCGCTGGCGGAAAACGTTATGGTTTAGTTGATATTGCCACAACAAATAGTATGAAGGAAATCATCTTCCAAGATTCTATGTTCAATGAGCTTCAGTTCCGCGATTATTTCCGTGCCGACCTCAAGATTTCTTGGCGTAAAAATGCAGACCGTGTCACTCACGAGTTTGGCCTTGATTTGGTCAATATTTTAGGAACTAGAAACCTTTTGACATTGGCTTACAGACCACCATTAACGCCTCAAGATTTTATCGATGACGCGAACAACAACTTCCTGCCATACTCTGAGAAAACACAGCTCGGCTTCTTCCCAATTTTCTACTATAAAATTGACTTTAAAGCTGCAAAAAGATAAGGTGTCGAACCCAAATTCCTTTTAACTTTGCGTTTTAATTCAAAAGCGCGATGAAAGGAATCTTAAGTTATCAATTAGTAGATCCACAACTACCTAATAGTGAGGAAGGATGGTTTGTTGAAAATGAGCACGGGGCTTATAAAATCAACGATATTTCGATTAAAAAAATCGTAAGTGGGCGCTATTCAGTAAGTGAAGGTTCTGAGGTTGTTTTTGAATTAGAGCCTAATTGTAAAGTAAGTGACCAAACAACTGTGAAACATGCAGTGGTTGCCAAATTGCATTTAGAAGAAGAGAATCCTACAAAAATCTTCTTAATTGATATTGACGGCACAATCTGTGACGACATCAAAAACGAAGAGAGCGAATTATACCCAAGTGCAAAAGTTTTCCCAAATTCTAGGGAAGTGATAAACAAGTGGTATCAAGAAGGCAACATCATTACTTTCTTCACTGCCCGTGAAGCAAAGGACCGCGAAGTCACTGAAAAATGGCTCAAAGAAAATGGCTTTTTGTACCATGGGTTAGTAATGGATAAACCCCGCATCAAAGACGGACAAGAATACGTTTGGATTGACAACCGCAAAGTAAGAGCTGTGACCTACATGGGCACTTGGTCTGAACTGACTGAAGTCGATGCAAAAATTAAGGTTTTTGCTTAAGCTACTTTAGATTTGAAAGCAAAAGAGCTCGGCTTACTCATTGACAAACAAGCTTATTCTGAGAGTAGCAGCATTTTGCATTTTTATACCCAAGAAAGGGGCTATCAAACGTTCATTTTTAAAGGTGGCCTGAAAAAAAGAAAGGCTTTGAATCAATTGGGGCTCTATGAACTCAGTTATTTTAAAAGGCCAGAATCAGATCTCGGCATCATCAACCAACTGGATTTTGCTTGGTCGGCGTTTCAGATTTATGCGCAGCCACAAAAAGTACTTTTGGTATTTTTTCTTGCAGATATCCTCAAACAAACACTGAGGCACCAAGGGCCTGACCCTGCACTTTTTGATTTTTTAAGAGCCCAAGTAATCTTACTTGAAACCAACATCAACAATAAGTCTTTTCCCACTTCGTTTCTAGCACAGTACTTAATGACAATGGGTTATGCACCATTAATGGATGCTGAAAATCCCAAAAGCTTTGATTTGAAGAGAGGCGTTTTTGATTCCGCACCTCTTGAATCCATAGATAGCGTGGACGACCCTGAACTCGTTCTGTTTTTAAAGGCGCAATTTTGGCCAGACGAAACAACCGTTTTTTCCAATGAAAATTACAAAGAAGGCCTGAAATTATTGGTCAAATATGCAGCCCTGCATGTACCCGGATTTCATTTGGATAAAACCATGGAAATACTGCACGAAACGTTGTATAACTAACGTTTTTTAGCAAAGAAGTCTTTGAGTAGTTGGCTGCATTCAGTTTCCATGATGCCGTTTTCTACAAGCGTGCCAGGGTGGTATAATTGCGCACCCGTTGCACTTGCTCCTCTTTTTGCATCACGAGCGGCAAAAACAATTTTATCGATCTGAGACCAATACAATGCACCGGCACACATGCAACAAGGCTCAAGCGTTACGTAAAGCGTGCAGTCTTTCAAGTATTTTGCCCCTAAATATTGTGCAGCCGCAGTGATGGCTTGAATTTCAGCATGGGCTGTAACATCTGTCAGTTGTTCCGTTAAATTGTGGCCTCTGGCAATAATTTGATTTTTACATACAATTACAGCACCGACAGGGACCTCATCGGCATCAAAAGCCTTTTGAGCCTCCAAATAGGCCTGTTTCATAAAATATTCATCATTGAACGGACTCAGCATGGCACAAGATTACAAACTTTCTATTAATTTTCCGACATGAATTTATTGGACCTCTTTTTATTTGCACCCTTAGCTTATGGCGCCTATAAAGGATACAAGCGCGGCCTCATCATGTCCTTGTTTATGTTGTTGGCAATAGTTGTTGGCCTCTACGCCGCATTTCAACTCAATGATGTACTTGTCGATTTTGGAATAAAGACGCTTCATTGGGAAAAAACCACACTTGTTCCGGTCTGTTTTATCATTTTATTTTTAGGAATAGGAGCCGGTGTATATTTTGGTGGAAAATTACTTGAAACAGCCCTCAAAGTTGTCAAATTGTCAATATTAAATAATTTGGCTGGTGCACTGCTTGGTATCTTACAATGGATCTTTTTAATTGGTACATTATTGGTTTTTGTCTTGGCACTGGATAAAAATCAATCGTTGATTTCAGCTCAAAAAAGAGCACAATCGGTGGCAATTCCATTTTACACACAGTTTTTAAAATTAGGGTTACCAAGGGTTTCAGAGGCATATCTTTTTGAATCCTACCTGAAACAAGTTCCATCCTTACCTACTTCAGACTCGAACTAACCCATGAAATTGCTGCACTTTTCCTTGTTTATTTTCTGTTTTCAATTGGCTTTCTCCCAAAGCCTGAATCCTGCAATGAGTCTGGCTTCTGGCAATTTACTCAGCCTTGATAGAAAGGAAAAAACCATTAAATCTGGCAGCTATTTTGGTTTACAAAGTGGGCGGTTTTATGTGTTGGAATACGGATGGGAATTACAACGTAAAAAGAAGAATGGGTTTTTAAATAACAATACAATTGCCTTGCATCACGGGATCAACCTAACCTATGATTTTTCTAGGCTCAATCCTGTCCTCGGGTATGATTTTGGGCTCTGGCGCCGCACAGGTAATTTTGATTTCACCTACGGAATTAATGGGGCCCTTCGTACCGATCTAAATCAATTCAGAGTTGGTGTGTGCCCAACGATTGGCATCAAAGTGTGGCAATTGCATGTACAAACGGGGATTTATTTATTGGCTCCATTTTATGCGTTCAACGACACCTTTAACAGCAATACGTTTTTTATATCTGCCAGGTTTTTACTGGTCAAGAATAGCATAAAAAAAGGGGCCGAAAAGCCCCTTCAAAAAAAGTTTAGTTGATTATAAATCAAACTTGATGCCTTGTGCGAGTGGCAAGGAATCAGAGTAATTGATGGTATTGGTCTGACGACGCATGTAAACTTTCCAGGCATCTGAACCGGACTCGCGGCCACCACCTGTTTCTTTCTCGCCACCGAAGGCGCCACCAATTTCTGCACCAGAAGTACCGATATTGACGTTTGCAATTCCGCAATCTGAACCAGCAGCACTCAAGAATGCTTCAGATTCTTTGAGCTCGTTGGTCATGATCGCTGAAGATAAACCTTGCGGAACACCATTTTGCATGGCAATAGCATTTTGCACACTACCTGTATATTTCATAATGTAAAGGATAGGCGCAAAGGTTTCGTGTTGTACAATGGCAAAATGATTTTCTGCTTCGATGATACAAGGTTTTACGTAGCACCCAGATTCATAACCTGCGCCAGAAAGCACACCACCTTCCACGACAACTTTTCCACCCTCTTTTTGGGCAGCTTCAATGGCATTAAGGTAGTTGATCACGGCGTCTTGATCGATCAGCGGCCCAACATGGTTATTTTGATCCAAAGGATTGCCAATACGCAATTGCTTGTAGGCTGCTGCTAAGGCATCTTTGACTTTGTCATAAATTGAATCATGGATGATCAAACGACGCGTAGATGTACAGCGTTGCCCAGCCGTACCTACTGCACCAAATACGGCACCTGGCACGACCATTTTGAGGTCTGCTGACGGCGTGATGATAATGGCGTTGTTGCCACCTAATTCTAATAAGGAACGACCCAAGCGCTGACCCACAGCGGCTCCGACAGATTTACCCATGCGGGTAGAACCTGTTGCAGAAACTAAAGGTACTCGGCTGTCATTGGCCATCAGTTTTCCTATTTCGCCATCGCCAATAACTAGCCCTGAAACGCCTTCTGGTACGCCATTGGCTGCAAAAACTTCTTGGGTGATGTGTTGGCAAGCAATAGCTGTTAGTGGTGTTTTTTCAGATGGTTTCCAGACACAAACGTCGCCACAAACCCATGCTAAGGCTGTGTTCCAGTTCCAAACTGCTACTGGGAAATTAAAGGCCGAAATAATTCCGACGATGCCGAGCGGGTGATACTGCTCATACATGCGGTGACCCGGACGCTCAGAATGCATCGTGAGGCCATAAAGCTGACGAGAAAGCCCAACTGCGAAATCACAGATATCGATCATTTCTTGAACTTCACCCAAACCTTCTTGTAAGGATTTCCCCATTTCGTAAGAGACGAGTTTACCGAGAGGTTCTTTGTAAAAACGAATGCGTTCTGCTAACTGACGAATGACTTCTCCGCGTTTAGGAGCGGGAACTGTTCTCCATTCGATAAAAGCACTTTGTGCCTTTTCAATGACTTGATTATATTGTGCCTCTGTGGCCATGTTCACATGTGCGATGACCTGTGCATCTACCGGAGATACCGATGCAATTTTTGCACCTGTGGATGCAATCCAGTTGGCGCCAGTGGAAGCCCCTTGATTATTTTCTTGAATACCTAATTGGCTTAGGATTTCTTTAATTTCTGCTTGAAGTGACATAAGAGTTGATTTGTAGGCAAAGGTAGGGAATTTTTATTGTGTAACTTTGTCACATGAATGACCTTTCACCTGACCCGATTTGTGCATTAGCCAGCGCTAATGGCATGGGTGCTATTGCGGTTATTCGTGTTTCGGGTAAAAATTCCAAGCAGTTGGTTTCTAAGGCCTTTTCTAAAGACCTGAGTTCCTTGCCGAGCCATACCGTTCATCTTGGTTGGATGCTTTCAGCAACCGGAGAACGTCTTGATGAAGTACTTGCCACTTTGTTTGATGACGGCAAGAGTTTTACAGGCGAGGAAAGTGTAGAGTTGGCCTGCCACGGTTCGCCATACATTCAACAACTTTTATTGCAACGCTTGGTCGAAATAGGTTGCCGTTTGGCAGAGCCAGGAGAATTTACCAAACGCGCTTTTTTAAATGGGCGCCTAGACCTCTCGCAGGCCGAAGCTGTGGCTGACCTCATTGCAGCGCAGTCCAAACAAGCCCATCAAGTAGCCTTGCAGCAATTGCGCGGGCGCTTTTCTTCAGAATTACAACAACTGCGCGAACAGCTCATCAATTTTGCCGCCCTTATAGAACTCGAGCTAGACTTCGCTGAAGAAGACGTCGAGTTTGCGGACCGCAGGGCCCTTAAAAACTTGGTGGCGGATGTACTAAAAATAGTGCATCGTTTGGCGGCTTCTTTTGAATTAGGAAATGCCATCAAGAACGGTGTGCCTGTTGCAATTGTTGGCGCCCCTAATACGGGTAAAAGCACCTTGCTTAATCAACTTTTGGGCGAAGACCGCGCCATTGTTTCGAACATTGCCGGAACCACACGCGATGTCATTGAAGAAGTTTTAAATATTGAGGGCATTCAGTTTCGCTTGATTGACACCGCTGGCATCCGCGAAACAACCGAAACAATTGAAGCACTAGGCATAGAGCGTTCTCAACAAAAAATAGAGCAAGCAAAAATCGTCTTGTGCCTAACCGATACGAGCGACGTTCAGAACCTCCAAGAAACCCAAGTTTGGGTCGCGTCTTTAAAAAATCTTCATCCAGATAAGCATATTTTATTGGTCCAAAATAAGGCTGATTTATCTCCTGCTTTACCAGTGCAATCAGGCATAGATCAACCAACAGATTTTCAAATCAGCGCGCTCACCGGAAATGGCATCCCTGCACTCAAGGCAAAACTTGTCGAACTCGTGCTCGGCGATTTCAGTATCCAAGACGAAACCATTGTTTCCAACGCACGCCATCACGCTGCGCTTCAACTAACGGCTGCTGCTCTAGAGCGCGCCCAAGAAGGGCTTCAAGGCCACACCACCGCTGACTTCATTGCCATGGACATCCGCGAAGCCATGCGCCAATTGGGGCATATCACGGGTCAGATTGACATCGATACCGACATCCTCGGCACCATCTTCTCGAAGTTTTGTATCGGTAAATAATTCCCTACCTTCGTAACCTAAATTTTAGTGTTATGAAACTGCGTTTGGTCGCCATTTTTTGCCTTACAATTTTAACATTCAAGCCTGTCTTTGCAGAAGAGGGCATGCTCATTCCTTCGCTGATTGCTGCTTTTGAAAATGACATGAAAGCCAAGGGGATGAAGTTAAGTGCTGCTGATATTTACAGTGTGAACAGCACAAGTATCAAAGATGCTATTTTTCAGTTCGGAGGCGGCTGTACGGCAGAGTTGGTTTCAGACAAAGGTTTGTTACTCACCAATCACCATTGTGGTTATGGGCAAATTCAAGCGCATAGTTCCCTTGAACACGACTATTTAAAGAATGGTTTTTGGGCTAAAAATTTAGCTGAAGAATTGCCAAATCCGGGCCTGACAGCAACGCGTATTGTGCGCATAGATGATGTTACTGCTGCGGTTTTAGCGGGTGCTGCATCAAAAGCAGATCAAGCAACGATTAATGCAAATATCAAGAAGTTAGTGGCAGCTGCTATTGCCGGAACTCATTTTGAAGCAGAAATTAAGCCGTTTAATTATGGCAATGACTATTATTTGATGGTTAAAGAAACGTTTACAGACATTCGTTTTGTGGGCACACCGCCCAATTCCATCGGAAAGTTTGGAGGCGATACCGACAACTGGGTTTGGCCACGCCATACTGGGGACTTCTCTGTTTTTAGAATTTATGCAGGCAAAGACAACAAGCCAGCTGCTTATTCTCAAGACAACCAACCTTACAAGCCACTTCATTATTTACCGATTTCATTTCAGGATCGCAAGGAAGGTGATTTTACAATGGTCTATGGTTTTCCGGGCACTACAGAACAACATGTGGTTTCTGAGTACCTCAAATTCATTATTGAAAAAGAGCGACCAGCACGTATTAAGATGCGCAATCAATCTTTGGCAGCAATTGACGCCGGCATGAAGGCTTCTGACCTGACACGCATTCAATATTCAGCCAAGCAAGCCAGTATTGCCAATTCCTGGAAAAAATGGATTGGCCAGGTAGAGGGCCTTCAAAATTTAGATGCCGTTCAAGTCAAGCTAGCCTACGAAGCAAAATACAAAGTAATGGCGATCAGCAAGCCTGAATGGGCAAAATATGCGGTGGCACTACAAACGCTCAATGGCCTGATGGCTGAAGGAACCAAGACCGAATATAATTATGCGGTTGGCGTGGAGTATTTTTCAGTGGGCCCCGAGTACTTTAAAATGGTGCGTGGCCTTGAAGATTTAGTAACAAACTATCAAAAGTATCAGGCCAATAATGAACTCGAAAGTGTGATTTCCAAAGTACAAGTGAGTGCAGATGGATTCTTTAAAAATTACAATGCTGAGGTTGATGCCCAAATTTTTATGGCCTTGACAAAATTGTATTTAACTTATTCCCAACAAGAATTAAAAGGAACTACAGTCGAGGAACTTACTAACACAATTTACACCAAATCTATCTTTACAGATGCGGGGCGTTTGAAAGCGTTTTTAGACGGTTTTGGCGCTAAATCGATCAAAAAATTGCAAAAAGACCCTGGTTTTGTTCATTTTTATCAATTTTTCACGCCATTTAGAAATGAGGTGGTGCCGGCCTACAAGAATTTCCAAGTTGAGGTTAATAAGTGGATGCAAGTCTATGTGGAGGGCAAATACATCATGTTCTCACTGGACAAACATTGGCCAGATGCCAACTCTACTTTGCGCATTACCTACGGGCAACTCGAAGGCTCTGCACCAACAGACGGCATGCGCTACACGGAACACACTACCCTTGATGGCATCATCACAAAATACAACACCGGCAACCCAGATTTTGAGCTATTGCCGCGCATGCTAGAATTGCACGCCGCCAAAAACTATGGCCCATATGCGCAAGGAAACGAACTTTGGGTTTGTTTTACTGGCTCAAACCATACAACCGGAGGCAATTCGGGTTCTCCGGTGCTCGATGAAAATGGTTATCTCATGGGGCTAAATTTTGACCGCAGCTGGGAGAGCACCATGAGCGACTATTTATTTGATCCGAACCGTTGTCGCAATATTGTGGTAGATATTCGCTACGTACTTTGGGTCATGGATATTTATGCCGGAGCGAAACACTTGGTCGATGAAATGACCTTAATGAAAGAATAAATCTATATTTGCTTTTTATTTTCAATTTCTTGTTGCTTACCACATGAATAAACTACTCTTAAGCGCACTTCTTAGCCTTTTTGTGGGCACCACTTTTGCTAACAAATCTTATGTTGGTCCAGTTTCTCAAAAAATCGAAGGTTTTCTGGTTGATTACAAGACTAAAGCTGAGGTAGAAGAAGTTGAAGTCCAGCTCACTTCATTGGTAACGGGCAAGGTATACACCTCAGAAACCGACGAAAACGGAAAGTTCACGTTTCGCAATGTGCCTATTGGGAAATCAAAACTCAGTCTCATTGATAAAGATTACCGTGCCACGACACTAAAAGTATTTGAGACCAATGCCAAAGAACACAAGGTACACTATACCTTTAGTAAAACACAACCATTTACTGCTCAACTCAAAGTTTCCTGGTTATTCAACTGGGGCGACCGCCAAATGACCGTGAAAGGAAAAACAGTAGTAAAGGAGCACTATTGGTCACACATGACGGCAAGAGTTATATTGATTATTTACGGAGCTTGCTTGGTACTGATCTTCTTCTACAGCGTTATACAGCTGAGTTTAGCCATTGCTTATATCCGCAACAAAAAGAAACAACAGAGTAGAGTAACGCCTGCTTTTGATTTGGCTAATGCGCCTAAAGTCACGGTCCAGTTACCTATGTTTAACGAAATGTATGTAGCAGAGCGTATCATCGAAACGGTCGCTGAAATGGATTACCCGCGCGATAAATTTCAAATCCAAGTATTGGATGACTCCACAGATGAAACCAAAGACATTATTGCCAACAAATGTGCAGAAGTTGCTGCACGTGGCATAAATATCCAGC
>JBIPMW010000215.1:0-3066 GCA_044376455.1 Crocinitomicaceae bacterium
TGAAGTTACGGTGAGTGGACAACAGGTATCTTTGCGAAATAAGAATACGGTGCCCATTGAGGTTAAGAATTTGAAAGATCTCCAACTATCGGGCGCAATGAATATCTCTGAGCTTCTAACCCAAATACCTGGGGTCTACGCGAGTTCTTTAGGAAATGGAATTTCTAAGCCAGTCATCAGAGGGATGCAAGGCATGCGCGTTGTAACGCTTGTGAATGGTCTACGACTTGAAGGACAACAGTGGGGTGGAGACCACGGCCTCGGAATAGGCGAATTAGCGTTGGGTTCTGCTGAATTGATCAAAGGACCAGCATCAGTGCTTTACGGCGCCGATGCTTTAGGAGGAGTCATTTATTTAGTAGACGAACCCTATGCGCGTGTGAATCAGCAGGTTTTGGAAGTACAGCAAAAGTGGAATCAAAACACGAACGGTACCTATTCAAACGTACTTTACAAAAATAGCGTTGGTAATAAGCGATTCTTAATTGCTGGTAGCTATGCCAATCATGCAGATTTTCAATTGCCCAATGGGCGCTATGCCAAAAATTCTCGCTTTCATGAATGGGTGTTAAAAGGATCATACTCTTGGTTTAAACCCAACCAAATTCATCAATTTCGTTATGCTTTCAATAATTCTGTTACCGGTATTCCGGGACACACACATGATTCACTAGCAACTCCTCTGAGTTTTCAAGTAGCAGAGCAGGGCAGGAGATATTCCTTGCCGGCCCAATTTTTTACCAATCAGCTGTTGAGCTATGAATATAAAAAGTTTTGGACCGGTCAAGAATTACAGGTTATGATAGGCCAAACACACAATCGGTTGGTAGAGTACGATGAGAAAGTTACCAAACCGTTTATGGAAATGGATTTATTGAATTCAATCTATCAGGCCAAATGGACGAGAAAGTGGGCTTCCAAACAACTGATTCTTGGCACTGCAGGTATGCTTCAATACAATTTGAATGCACCTATTGCCGAGGATGAATTGCTGCCTAACGCCATTACTTTCGATCAAGGTGTTTTTGGATTGTTCAAAATGGAATTAAACCCTGAACAATTACTGCAAATAGGTTTGCGTCAAGACATCCGATGGATAGAAACTAAAAGCCAAGAACTGGTGCTTCAAAAACGATATATGAGCCCCAATGTTTCTGTTGGTTGGGCTTGGCAACCTGTTCATTCGATCAGTAATCATTTAAATTTAGCAAGTGGTTTTAGAGCACCACATTTGAGTGAGTTATTGGCAGATGGTTTTCATCATGGCGCATTGCGCTATGAGATCGGCGACGTAAATTTGAAACCGGAACGGAGCGTTCAATTGGACTGGTCAAGCGAATTTAGTGCAGAGCACGGAAGCTTTACGCTCAATCCTTTTCACGCTTGGGTTCAAGATTACATCTATATTCAACCCAACGGAAGCTCAATTGATGGCATTCCTGTATTTACCTATGAGCAACTCGATCTTGGCCGCTTGTATGGTCTTGATTTGAGTGCACATTTTCATCCACATTGGTTGCATAATTTACATTGGGAAGGGAATTTTTCATATGTGAATTTTAGGAGTCCATCCGATAGTGTCATATCTATGTTGCCTCCTACTCGTCTGCAAAACGAGTTGAGATATCAATGGGATTTGAATAAAAGGATAAATAGAATAGAGCTGAGCATGAGTCATGTTTGGATAGCTGCTCAGACACGTGTTGCATATCAAGAAACAATAAGCGAAAGCTATCAGCTTATCCATTTAAATGCTAGAATTTATCTGGAAAAAAAGGGGAATTGGATTTTCCAAACGGGAGTAAGAAACCTGACAAATTCCACCTACATAGATCATTTATCTAGATTGAAGAATATTGGGATGCCCGGTCCGGGAAGACATTTCTATGTGAGTTTAAAATATCAAGTTCAACAACAAAAAAAAGCAACAAATGAAAAATAAAATTTTAAGTGTCGCTACAGTAGTCCTATTGCTGACATCATGTGCGAAAAATAAATGTGCTGAATGCCATTACGATACGCCAACTGGAGAAGTAGAAATGGGCGTTTATTGTGGAGATTCACTGCAGGCAGTTGAAGAATTAGGAACCTATACCGATACTTCAGGTGCGACATTCGTAGTCCATTGCGGCGAACATTGATACAAGAACTTTTCAACATTCCGAGGTTTTGTTGATAAGTGGACTGCCTCAAACTTGAGTTTCGTCTGCAAAGGCCCTAATTTTATTATCAGAATAAAGGCTTATGTTTGACGACGAAGACGAGGAATACAACGACAGCAGTTTAAATGAAGACATCGAACATTTTGAGGAACACTTGAAAGGTAATTCGCTGCGCTTTATTGACAGCGATCGCCTCGAAGGAGTCATTGATCATTACCTCATTCAAGGGCAATACAACAAAGCAAAAATTGCCGCGGAGTTTGGTATCTATCAATTTGCTTACAATCCTTTATTTCGCCTCAGAAAAGCGCAAGCGCTAGGCGGCATCGGCCTACTTCAAGAAGCTCTTGAATTAGTTCAGCAACTCGAAAGACAAGAAGTCTATAGTGCTGAGTTATTTTTGACAAAAGCATCCATTCATGCCCAACAACGAGAGCACAAAGCTGCCATTAAGTACTTTGAAAAGGCGCTCGAATATTCAGATGCTGCTGAACACGATTACATTTACCTAGATATTGCCATCGAATACGAACGCTTGCAACAATACCAAGACGCTATCGATGTACTGCAGCGTGCACTACAGACCAATAAAAACAACGAGGCTGCTCTTTACGAACTTGGTAGGTGCTATGATGCACTAGGAGCAACGCAGGCATCCATTGATGCTTATCTGAAATTTATTGACGAACAACCGTATTCAAGTACAGCTTGGTATAATCTCGGAAATGCATACAGCAAAATAGAAGATTTTGAACATGCTGTTTGGGCCTATGACTACGCCATCCTGATCAACGAAGAATTTGGTCCGGCACATTTCAATCTCGGTAATGCCTATTTATCGTTAGAAAAATACCACAAAGCCATCGAGCACTTTGACCTCTGCATGAAGCACGACGGCGAAGAT
>JBIPMW010000003.1:0-27286 GCA_044376455.1 Crocinitomicaceae bacterium
AACAAAGCCAAAAAAAGCATATATTACAGCAACTTGTCGCAAGTAGTTTAATAAGTAATTGATTTACAATAGTTTGTAATTGTTATACCAAAAATAGGTACAACATAGGTGCAACAAATCAAAAGGTAATTTTTACCAATTTTTGAGTATCGAAAATAGCCCTTTTTGCTTGATTTTAGCGGTGTTGCTCAATAATTGATACTTGGGTAGTTCGGAGCAAAAAAAGCGATTGTAGGGCTTCGCATAGCCTTCTGCGACCATTATTTCATTTAGGCATCTGCCATCAGGCAGATAAACATAAGCAAGGGTTCTGCCATAGGCATCTGTTAGGTTATCTTTTTCCTGTGCTATCGTGATATTGGTTTCGGGTGGTACCACTTTAATCATAAACTTTTGAGCCATTCTGCCCATCTTCATCAATAGCTGTCCGGCTATGTGTGTTTCTCTTTCATCCTGATCTAACTTACCACACATTCTCAACTCGGGTGCATCAATACCCAAAAGCCTGATTTCTTCTTCTTGCTTGTTGAATAAATTAGTAACAATTAAGCCATCCCCATCCACCACTTTGGCAACTTTTAGATGTGTTTTTAAAATCTGCTGTTCTTTTACACTGTGATACATTGTTTTGCACTACATTAATACTTGATAGTCAAGTAGTTATGGCGTAAATTTACACTAAATTTTTTAATTTAAAATCATCTAAAAAAAATAAGTTATGGCAAGACAATCCGGACCATTAAAGTACAAAGGTACATTAGGCGACATTCGCCATTTTAAAATCAAAGGTTTATCAGGCCACTTTGCTGGCTTAATTGGTGGACCAACAGGAGAACAAGTGAAAACAGCTCCAGAGTTTGAGAGAACCCGTGAAAATATGAACGAATTTGGCGGTTGTGCTGCTGCTGGCAAATCTGTTCGTGTTGGGCTTGCTCAATTGATGAAGCAAATGAGTGACCCGCAGTTAACAGGTCGTTTAACTGCCATTATGAAAAAAATCAACTTGGAAGACCAAACCGAAGCAAGGGGTTATCGTGCTATCCTGGTATCTACACAAGGTCAATACCTAAATGGATTGAACTTTAACAGAAATATCAGTTTTGATAGTGTGTTTTATGCTCCTTTCTCACTCACTAACACGCCAGCACGTGATAGTGCAGATTTAACGGTTGCTCCTTTCAATCCGTTGAATTTTATCAATGCTCCATCTGGTGCAACTCACTTCAGATTGATTAACGCTATTTCGGTTATTTCTGATTATGCTTTCAATCCAACTTCAAAAATTTATGAGCCAATTGATGCTGCTCTAAATGAGTTGTCTGATGTTGCATACTCTGGCTATCTTGATTTGGCTACTCCAATTGCAACTTCAACCACAATCACTGCTACCCTACCGGGGTCGCCTTCTATGACGGCTGACGTGAGTGTGTTGAATAGCGTTGGAATTGAGTTTTATCAGCAAGTGGGAGTTGATTACTATCTATTCAATTCAGGTAATGCTCTGAAAATTCAAACCATCTTCTAATAACTTTACAGGGTTATTAAACAAAGAAGCCCCGCCAATTTGGTGGGGTTTTCTTTTTTGCATCATTTTTCATAATGATTGCACTTTTATTGCCTTTATGCTCTCTTTATGGTCGGGATAAGGTGGAAACGGTGAGGAATGCTCACCGCTTTAAAATGTACCTATAAAATACTATCCGCTTGGCTTCTTCAATGAGTAGCAAATTTTGCTTGTATTGGCTTTCCATTTGCTCCAAGCTTCTGAGGGTGGTAACTGACTTTTTGAACTGCTCAGGGCTTTCTGTTGCCTTCTTGAAGCCTTCAAGGATGCAATCTTTCACATCTTTGAGATTGACAAACGGAATAACCGAACCCCTAAGAAATTGATGAAATGCTTTGGAACGCCACAAGCCGAAAAGCAGCCAGTAAACTTGCTCTTTTTCTTCTTCATTATCGAACTGGATAATGAAGCAATTCGGGCAGGGAGCTGTCAAAGGCTTTCCGCTGTTGTTTCCTTTGTTAAGGATGAAAAAATGAGGCTTTGGATATTCATTTCCGAGCCTGTGCGATTTGATGTTTAGCGTTTGCATAGTATGAGCCATTAAATTTTTGCTCGCTTCGCTTCGCACATTTTTTCAAAAGAAAACAGAAAAAAAAACGGAAAAAAAAAGAAAAAGAAAGCCGATAAAAAGGGTGGCTATGGCAGGGCTGTCAAGGTTTTTGCAATAAAAAATACTACCCGTAGGGTGGAGATTTTTTTTGCAAAACCCGTAGGGCTTGACCTTTACTGCCCTATGCGTGGGCTTGTGCGTAGCCACCCTATCTTTGCTTTCCTTTTTATTTTTTTGAATTAAATGTTCGTCACTTCATTATTGAGCGATGATGTTTATTGAGGAACGGAATACTGTTTTTCTTTTGTAGAAAAAATCAATCTATATGGAAAATCCGTTTGAAATAATCATTCAAAGATTAGATGCAATTGAACGATTGCTTTATGAAATTAAAACAGGTAAACAGGTTGAAATTATGCCTGTGGCTTATGCTAATGAATTGATGAATGTTCAGCAGGTGGCTGAATACTTAACCTTATCTGTTCAAACTATTTATGGCTTGGTGCATAAGATGGAAATACCCAATGCTAAACGTGGCAAACGCCTTTATTTTAAAAGGTCTGAAATTGATGATTGGATTAGTCAATCGAGAAGGAAAACGGTTGCTGAAATCGAACAGGAGGCTTCTAATTATTTGCTTAGAAGTAGGAAACGTAAATATTGAAACGGAATGTTGAATGATGGTACAATTCCAATGGGGTAAACACTTCGCAGGGGTAAGTAAAGCATACCGATGAAAAAAGTGCGGTGGGAAAAAGCAAGTGTGGCGATTGAACGGAACGGAACAATTGGGTTGGGTATGGAATGGAGCAACATTCGGCTACTTATTGCTTGGGCTGAACTTTGCAGAAATTGCAAACCTTGCAAAGTTGCATTTGTGTAATGGCAAGTAGCCGGAGTTGCGTAATGGAATATTGCGTGGGGATTGTGGAGTGTAGTGAATGAGCCACTCTTGCTGTGGGGTGCTGAGGTGGGTGAAATGAATGGAAGCGTAATGTAGTGGAAGATCGTGTAGCGATAGCGAAACGCTGTAACGAAATGGAGCTGTAATGAATGAACCTACCGCAAGCACATTGGCAATAAACAAACATATGCTTTACTTATCCCCTGCACCGCTGAAAGGGTGGTGGGGAATTGTGGTTTTCGGGCAGTGAAGCAGGGTTGCGGGTTGGCTCTGTGCGGCTACTTAACATAATGTTATTATGGGACATAGGGCTTGTCCCCGTAGCGTAGCGAAGCCCTTGTGGTATGTACCATAATGCCACATTATGTTAATGTAGCTTTGGGTTGTTTTTTTTCTGGCACAAGTGGGTACGGTGGTGGTGGTTGGAGTACCCTACGTCTTTTTGCTTTTGAGGGTTGGCAAGGCTCTAAGCCACCGCAGGAACGAGGATGGCTTTGTGCCTTATGTGCGGTGGGTTGCAAAAAGTGTGACAGAAAAAAACAACAGAAGGGTTGGCTGTGCGGAAGCCTAAAAAAAGACCGTGCAAGCCCTGAACGCTTCATTTTAAGTGAAGGGCGGGGATTTTTTTAGGCTGGGGGAAAAACCCTGCGGAACTGCCCGTTATTAAACTCGTGGCTCTGCCACACCGCTTTAATACTTACGTTGATTTAAAAAGTCTTTTAGAGTGATAGTTGTAACACCTAACCCTTTTGCTTTTATCTGCAAACCATTGTCCGATGTGAGCATTATTGGATTTTCACCTTTGAATTTTAGAGCAACTGAAAGAATGAAGTTGTCAGGAGATTTTTTGTTGAAGTCGTTAGGTAGCAAGTTCAGGTCTGCTGTTTCCATTTTGATGTCACGTTTGCCCATACTTTCGTTTATCAGTCTCAATGCCTTCTGCACATTTCGTTTCTGCTCTTCGGTTAATGAGATTTTCAAGTAGTCCAACTCATCAATTACTTTAGCAGAGAGAACAACACTGTATTTTTGGTCAATCTTAGAGATTATATCCGGCTGGTCAACAAATACGTTGGTGTCAATGATGTAAATATTTTCTTTGCCTTTAACAATTTCCTTCTTTGGCTTTTCAAACTTCGATAGGTCAATCTTGTCGATGACTTTTAACCCTGGTGCTATAGGCTGTGTAGAATCATTGTTACTGGTTTCTGCTATAATTTTGGGAACAGAAATATCATTGTTTAAATCGCACTTTGATATAAATTCGGCTACCAAACCTTTGTATGGTTGTACCACTTTGTAAGCATCATCCAAAAGAATCAGCGTGCAAAATCTTGCTCTGCTTGTGGCTACATTGAAACGGTTTAGCTTGAATGAGAACGCAGGGCTACCATCAGAAAACGCAAAATAAAAGCAGAAGTCAATTGTTAAACCCTGAACACTATCAACGGTATTAATCAATATTTTGTCTTGTTTATCGTTTAGTTTATGAAGCAAATTATCTCTCAGTAATTTCACACCTTTCTTGGTAGATGACAAAATCGCAATTTCAAACTCAGGGTTGATTTGTAGTAAGGCATTTATCTGACTTAATAACAAGTCGTAAATAGCTCTCAAATTTGTAGAATCGTAATAGAACAATGAACAGCCACCTGCTTTATTATAAAGAGTTGGAATTTTTGAAAATGTGATATTATCCTTTTGAATATCGGATTTTGACTTTAGACTGTTCTCATAAAATGTATTTGTTTGAGCACAGGCATTTTCAGAAAATCTGTATGTTGTAGTTAGTCTAAACTTTGGACAATTAATGGTAGAAGCATAATAAGTAAAAGACTCCAACATCAAATCAATATTTGCAGAGATGTTACCTGGATTATCTTGATTTACTACTGGCGGTAACTGAATGGGGTCACCAACTAATATTACTTTTTTTCCGAGCAATTTAGCAGCTGCAATAGTTCCGAGAAAGCACTGACTGGCTTCTTCTAAAATGATATAGTCGTATACCGGGCTTGAAATATTTTCAACAGCAATGCCGGTCATTTTATAGAATGTAGTTAGTAGAATACTTCCTGCAGCTGGCAGGAAATCTTTTGGCATTGGTTTTAATGCTTTTGCTTCCTTGGATTCTTCTAATGTTAGATTAGATTTGTAGACTACCGACTTATTGGCGGCTTCAATTTCAAAATACTTTTTTGCCAATTCAATCAAAGACCTGTTTGCCAAAGTTGCTACAAGAACCGATTTATTCTCTTTGCTTAAAAGGTCAAGGAGTCTTGATATGAAATAGGTTTTACCAGTGCCGGGAGGACCTTGAATTATGATGGTTTCTTGGTTCTTTAAATCGGTTTTGTACTTGGCAATTAATTCCAAAGAATCATCAATGTGAACAGGCTTGAAAACATTCAAGTGATATTCTCCCGATATTACTTCTTCTGCTTTTGATGACTTAACATCATTCTTAGTAATCTGAATGAGGTTAAAATAGTATTTCAAAGGTGGGTCAGATACTCCAAACACAATTTTATCACCTTTGGAAAGTGAGTTTAAAAACTCCAAGTCAAAGTTGCTGAACCCTACATTAAATTTACCATTTAGCTCTTGATAATAAACGCCATAGCATTCACTAAAATTAGCCACAAAGTTCTTCCGATAATGACTGTAACTGTAGTCATAGAAATTAGAATCAACTACATCAACAGATTTCGGCTTAGTAGCGGTTAATGGGATTTTGGTTTTAGGAAGCTTGTCCTTAGGAAATGAAAAAACAACCTGATTTCTTAATTCATCAATGTATTCGAAAGTGCCGATATACAATTCTACCTTGTTGATTAGGTCAATGCACTTAGAATCAAGATACGCCTTGTAATCCGAAAGTATCTTCTTGATTTCTTCTTCGTAAAACTTAACCTGTTGTTCCTTGCTTAGTCGTTTCATCTTTAAAAGTTATAGTCGTCAAGGTTCAGCAATTCTTCATAGCTTTTGGCAGCTTTTGCATCTTTATTTACAATGAATACAAAATGCCACTTACTCTTTTCTTTTATGTCTTCGAGATTATTATAATCATCTAAATTGTAGTCGTTTGGCATCCTTAAAACTCCAAATGTATTTTGTGGTTTACAGAATTGGTATAAAGCTTCTTGGGAATCAAAAATCGTTATTTCGCTGTTTGTATAGATTGCAATTTTGACATTCGCTTCATTAAGTTCACCCCAATCATATAAATCTAAATACAATAAACCTTTTTGGGCTGAACGAACAATAACTTTATTACTATCTACTTGAAGGTAATGACCTTTATCAGTAATGTTGGAAAAATCACCATTGGCTTTTAAATACTTTAGTGTTTTAATCTTAGCAGTTGTATTAGCGTCAATTTGACCCTCCTTATCCCGATTAATATTTATAATCTTGCTGATATATTCAATTTCTTCTTCAGATGCATCCGGTAGTATATCTTTTATTGTTTTTGGTCCTTCTTCTGGAGGAACTTCTTTGTTGTACAATTTCCATAAATCTTCCAATTTGAAATCGTTACCTTCATCAGAAACAACTTTTTCTAATGTTCGCTTGTGGTCAGACTTTTCATTGATATAAATATTTTTCCCATCTACAAAATAATCGCCTTCATTGTATTTATAGAACACATAATCATCAAAGCCATTAACAACAACAAACCTAGGCATACTACCGTTAAATAGGTAAATTTTGAACTCTTCTGTTGTAAATTCTGATTCTATTGAGTTTTTAATAATCTCTTCTTGATTGAATTTTTCCGTATTCAAAACAAGATGTTTTTGAAAAGGCAATTTTGAATTGTGAACTCTGACAATTTCCTTGAGTACAAAAAAATGTTCTTCATTCTTAAGAATTAAATTTCTTTGAACGATGAAATGTATCGTACTAGACAGAAGTATTCCGTCTGCAAAACAGCTTTCTTCTGCAATTATATTTTGGTCAAATTCCGTATTATTAACAAAGAAGCTACGAAGTTCACAAACAGTACTATTCCTAGTGTGAACGCCAAGTTTAGATAGGAAATGAAGTTTATCGTTTATTTCACTTGAATCAAGCCAATTTAAGATATCTGTAGGCAGTTTTTCATTTTCTAAAGCAAATTCTGATGGGTAAATCCTATCTTTTGTTCCGAGATCAAAAAATGAAGAGGCTTCTGTCAAATTATTTTTGTATAAGTACTCAATTATTTCTTCGTTTGAAATATCAGAAAGGCACTTAATTGGAAAAAGATTTTGGTTCTTGGAAACAGAATAAAAAAGTAAAAATGAAAACTGATGAATATTCAATAGTATTGGAAATTTTTCTGTTAACTCAGAGTATATTTCGTCTTTCTTTTTGTTCTTTATTAGAAATACCTTTTCAGATAATTCTGTTTTTGTAAAATCCGAGAACTGATTGATTACATTAGTTACGATATCGCTTACACCTTTATATTCTGGTAAAATAGAAGATAGAGAAAGCGTAACACTTTCAAAATTTACATCGTCCTTAACAGCAATATCTTCAAGCCTTAGTTTATTGTTAATTAAAATTTTACGGCCAAATTTAGTTTGAAAGTCATCAGCATAACAATCAATAGCTAATTTAAGGCAACGGTGTTCAAATGAGTTCTTATCATAAACCTTACCTTCTTGCAATAAGAAATCGTCTATTTTTTCCAAATAAGCCAATTGAACTTCTATATCACATTCACGAACTACAGGTAATAGATTTTCAGAAAAATCTAATGTTCGTATAATTTGCATATAGAGTTCCTTATCCTGTAAAAGACCTAACTCTTTGAAATCACTTGCAACAAACCTTGATGGAAAGAGTTTAAAATTCGGATTGTCAAGTAATAGCTCATTTATCTCCTTTCGACTTGAATAATATTGAAAAGTGCTATGATTGTGTTTGGCTAGTAAAAAATCATCTTCTTTACTTTCGATACTGGCAATTGAAAATAGCCTTTCGTTATTGGTTTTAGCAAATGATAAAACCGCTAATGTTTCACTAAAAGTTAGATTTAAATCTGAGGTTACAAAACTGCTAAATGTATCGGAATTGTTTATTTTAAAAGGTGAGTTATCGTCAATCAAAAATTCAAAAATCAGTTTGCTTGGGATTGCTTTATCTGATATTTTAAGAATTGCACTTTGTAGGTCATTAAAATAATGACCTTTGAGATGCGTGTTAAAAAACACCTGGTCTACTCTTTTAAACCCATCGTTAGTGAATATAAAAGACAATTTATCTAACTTTTGATTTTCCGGGTTTAGTTTATAATAATTTGATACTTGTGTATAAAACTCTGCAATATTCAATTTCTGACTGATAATAAAGTCCCAATTCTTATAGATGATCTGCTGATAAACATCTGAGTCTTTGACAAGATATACGTCTAATTTATTTGAATACTCATTTTGATTTATTCTGAAGTTGTTTAACCAATTGGGTACTCTTGTATCACCTTCTTTTAAAAGGTTACGTAAAGGACGAATATTACCTAATGTATCCTTAAATAGTTCTAAATCTTTTAATGTTTCAGGACCAACTCCACTAAAAGCCTTAAGAGTAAAAAATAGGTTATGTTTCTGGTCAGGACGCAAATTGTTTACTTTACATTTTTCAGCAATCACTTTGAATAGTGCATCTTCAAATATCTTAGGCACTATTAACTTTTCTAAGTTTGAATAAAGTGTACTATCAGCACCTTCCTTTTTAAATGAAAGATTTAAATCCGATACAATAAAACCTAGTGTTCGCAATTCCCTTTTTATTGGCCATATCTTCTCATAAATTAAAATAAGATTAGGGTTGGTATCAATTTCATAAAAGGAATAGAAATTACCATCTGAAAATCTAAATAGTTTTACTTGTGAAATAAAAGAGAAATCCCGTTCGTTAATGTATTTATCAATTTCTTGTATGAATGATAAATATGTATAGTCTTTAATATTTGTATCGGCAAAGTGTTTTTCATTTGCTTGCTTTACCCATTGATCTACAATTTCAATATTCCCCTTATCGATGGCATACTTCAGCATATCAATGATATCCCATTTTTCAAGATTTAGTTTTTCTTTATTACTTGCTTCATCAATTAACTCCTTATCAGTTTTTAAGTTATGCCAAGCAAACCATTCTATTTCGGAACAACCAAAATCTTTAGGTTGTATAGGTAATAAGGTAGCTTTCAGCTTTACAGTTCCAACATTATCGGAATATCCATTTAAAGTTGGAATATTTAACTTGAGTATATTGTAAATTGGCTCAATAAGGCAGGAATCAACCCAATTTTTATGGTTTTCAGAAGCTTTTGCCGAAAGTAATAAGTTCGAATATATGTTTAAAAATCTGAATCTAAATTTCTCATTTTGAGAAGACTCTATTAGGTATGATTGTAATTTTTGCTTTAATTTTTCACATATGACCTTTAATAATACTTCATTAATACCCTGAGATTCTATCCCACTATTTTCATTTGCTTGTAAGTTTGTTCTTTGACTTGCATTATAAAATCCAGTAGAATGTATGATAAAGGAAATGTTATGAACTTCTTCGCTTAGAGGGAAAAATAAATAAAAATTTGGATTGCCTTTTATCTCCTTAATTGCCTTTTTATAATCCATAAAACCAATAAGAACATCTATATCGGATTTGTCTTCTTCGTTTCTACGTTGTGGTTTGATTAGGTTATATTCTTCGGAGTCGAATTTGATTACAAATCTTTCAAAAAATAGCTTTTTTGCTTCAAAAACACTATCATTTAAACGGATTTGAGATATGCCAATTTTGCCTTGAAATTTAGCTATGTTATTTAAGATACTAAGTGAAAACTGAATGCCATTTTCAATTCTTTTGCTTGAAAGTTTAGCGTGTTTATTTTTACCCAATTTTAAAAAAAATAAGGAGCCGCTATTCAAGCTATGTTTTTCAGGATCAACCTGTATTTTGGTACGAGACCATTTAGCTAACTCGACAATTTCATCTTTAGTTAATGAATTTGGAACATCTTGATAATTTAAATCTTTTATTGTTTCTTCAGGTTGGCAAGGAAAGTTTGTGATTAATATTTTGAATAGCCAAGGGAGGTTTTTAGAGTTTACAAATTTCCCATTGGGCAATTCTCTGTAAAAATCCTTTTCAAAAACAAAATGTTCGTCAATGGTGAAATTTTGTAAATCTTTTAACTGTTCAGACTTACCCCAGCTAAACAAAATAGGGCCTGATAAATTTTTTAATTCTTCTAAACCGGACTTTTCACCGACTAACCTATGTATTAATTTAAATCCTATTCCAAATTTCCCAATATTAGAATTTTCCTGAGACTTCGTAGAAACACCCACGTTTAAGATTGAACGAATCCCTTCAAAATTAAATTGAGATCCATTATTAAAGGCCAAGAAATATTCATCATCATAGTACATTTCAAATGTTGTACTGTTTGCATCAACCGCATTTTGTAAAAACTCATATATGGCCTGGCTGTCTTGTGCCATATCAAGAAAACCCCGCAAAAAGCCTTCAATACCTTCCTTTTTTGCTTTGTCACCGTGGTAAATATCGAAAAAGCCAAAATAAGTTCTATTATTTATTGATATAGAACTACCTATAAAGTTTTCATCTCTATTCTTGTCCCAAGATTTCCTAACGCCCGTTTTATAAAAACCCCGAAAGTTTTGTATGTCTCTTATTTTCATAAAACTATTTTCTACTTAACAATTGTATCGGTTTCTTAAACGCGTTCTCAAATTTCGGAACATGCTGACACATAAATCCAAACATTTTATGCCAGTCTTCTTCGTTGAATACACTGACATCTTTTAGCTCGAATTTTATTCTGCTCATTCTCTTGTCTGAAAGTCGTTCCCATTCTAAAGGATTGCCAAAGGCTGTTTCTATCTTGTCTTTTTGGCTTTCGAGGGCATCAAATATGGCTTTGTTTTCTTCTTGTGTTTTGCCGTGGATGGAAAGTTCTATTCGGATATAATCGCCTGTTACCACACTGGTAAATGTTACCCCGCTAATACCACTTCCGGCACTTATCCAATGGTCTTTGCTTGGGCTTACATTTTGATACAGTGAAGTTGCTTTATTGATTTCTTTTAGGTAGGCTGTCCAGAATTTACGCCTTACAATGTGGCGTTCTTTCATCTGTTCTTGTGTGCCTACTTCTTCCCTGGACTTGTTTGCCATACTTATGACAAATTCTTCTGCTTCTTTGATGGGGATGATTTGCTCCATATTCAAAAAGAGCTGCTCGTTTAAGCGGAAAGGCGTAGCCTTGAAGCATTGAAGGCGTAAGCCGTAATTGAGCAACCAAAGAACGGTTGATGTTACTTCTTTGCGAAACTCTCCGGCTATCATCATTATGCGTTGGGAGTTGCCTATGTTGAGTTTTTCCTTGTAATCTTCTGTTTCGAGAAATTCTTCCAACAATTCTTCTGCGGTTTCTGCACTGCCGATTTTAGCAAGGTATTGATTGAATATGGCAATGATTTGTGTGGCATTTAAGGTAGAGCAATAAGAAGAGTATTTGAGCACCTGCCAAGTAACATCACGCCCTGTATCATCTAACTTGTTTTCGATGATTACCAGATTGCCCTGTTTATCTAAAGCCAATAAATCTAAGCGTTCTGAGGTATCATAAAAACCATCAAACTCTTTTTGAATGATGAGCAAATCTTCATTCAAGCAAGATGGATTGTTTGCAATCCATTCTTGCAGGTGCTCTCTTTCTTTGAAGCCCAACTGCTTAAAGGTGGTGCTTTCAATTTTCTCTATTCGGTTGGTATCTTTATTGATGATGTACATAGTTAACTAGTGTATTGAGCAATTAAAAATTTGAAAGAAATAGTTCGGCTTACAGCACTATGAGGTACCAACAGGTAAGTCCATTTTTTACCTCCATTAGCAGAAGTAAACTCCGATGCATATTGGCAAAATTTCTTTGCAGCTGTCATCTTTTGTAAAACATCATCATCCTGAAGATTGGATTCGGCTTTTGTTTCAACTATATAAATCCCGTCTTGAGTTTCAACAATAAAATCAGGTTCATATTTTTTTGAGTTGTTATCCCAATAAATACGGAACTGATTAGGAGCTGGTCGCATCCACTTTTCAACTGCATTATCTGTTTCACATACAAAGGCTAAATCCTGTTCTGTTTTACTATCGAATTTATATTCAAAATGACAAGCCTTTTCAAAGCCACGGAATACATATTTAGGTATCATACCTACTGGAGTGATTATATCTCGATAATCTCTATACCCGGCATTTATCAATGCTGAAAAATTCCATTGCTCAATACGCTGAAACGGCAAAACTCTTTTAGCTTCATAACCTGTGTGATGCAACTTGAAGTTTTCAGATGATTTCATCTGAATGTATATCTTCTCCGCTATGGCTGCTTTGAATTGGAAGATTGCCGAAGGCAATTCTTCTTCTTTAGCTATGTTGGATTTTATGGCTTCATAAGCTTGCGAAGCAAGGTGATAAAGTAGTTCTGCGTTTTCATCATAGTCAATTTCAGGGTAGTCTATGAGTTCTGCAATGATGAGTTTAATTGGATTACCATAAGAGCCGCTGGACTTTGCTTTTAGTGTTTCCACTTGCTTGTCCTTCAAACCCATTCGTATAATTTCCTGCTCCAAGGCTTGAAAATTAAAGCCTGAAATGTCTAAATCGAATGACTTGAACTCAGCTCTGGTTTCACCTTGTACCAAGTCCATACGAGGTATTTCGATGATGTTCTTCTTGTACTCAGTGACTAATTTTTCATAGACTTCTTTTGCCTCTTCTACAATCTGAGCAGCAAAAACATTTAACTGCCCTTTGGATAAGTTTTGCTCAACTTGTCTGATTACTTTACGCTTTACTTCTTCTTTATTGAGGTCTTCTACTTTTCGAACTTCCGGCAAGCTGCTAAAGTCAGGCAATACATTGATGATGGCTTTTTTGGCATCTAAAGTGTTTTGGGCTTTTTGCTTCTGCTCGGTATTGGTTATGGTGTTTACTTTCTCCTGCTCTTTTTCAAAGTTTTGCTCTGTAATGGGTTTGGAGGTAACCACCTGTGTTTTGTTGCTCAGGTCTTCTTCGGGTATCTCCACAAAACTCATTTTATTCAAAATGGAATTGGGATTCTGTGCCGCTTCAATTACTGCATTGAAGTTTTCGTGAGCCACTACTGTGAGCTTGTCTATTTTATCTTCTCCTGTTCGTTTCCCATCATAAGGCAATCTCAATCCTCTACCTATGGTTTGCTCTACTAAAACACCAGCATTGGCGGCACGAAGTGGCACAATGGTGTATAGGTTGGTTACATCCCAACCCTCTTTGAGCATATTAACGTGGATTACAATTTCTATTTCATTATCGGGACTTTCTAATGACAAGAATTGCTTTTCAATATCTTCTTCTTTTTTGGTGGAAGAGTCTATCTGCAACACTTTGCCTTTGTATTGACCATCATAAAAGCCATCTGAATTGATGAGTTCGTAAATTTCTTTAGCGTGAGGTATATCTCTGCAAACCACTAAAATGAAGGGTTTAACAAGTTTTACTTCGTTGTTTTTGGAATAAATTTCCAATTCGGTTTTGGTATCTTGATGAATGCTGATAGCATCTTCGAGTTTGATAATTTCTACTTCACGGTCTGATAGAGATCCTTTCTGAAAGTTCTTTCGGGTGGCAATGGCTGGATTTTTTACATACTTGCCATCCGACAATGCCTGTGCCAATGAATATTCATATACAACATTTCTGAACTGATTGCCATCATCATCAAATGGAGTAGCAGTGAGTTCAATTCCTAAGATGGGTTTTAGCTCATTGATGGCATTTTTAGAAGCATCAGCGTGGTAACGATGTGCTTCGTCCATCAAAATCACTAAGTCATTTAAGCCTGATAGGTATTCCCAATACGATTGTCCTAAATACTCCGACAAACGCTTGATGCGTGGTGGCAAAGCCACACCGCCTTGCCTTGTACCCCTATTGTCGGAATTGAATTTTGAGATGTTGAATACATTGATGCGGATTTCAGAATCTTGGTATAAGCTACCTTGCTGTGCATAGTTATCGCCTGTAATGATAACAGGGCGGTTATGTACAAATTCGGAAATACCGCTAAATACATACTTGTGGTAGGCAGGGTTGCCAAAATCTTCAATGAGTTTATCGTAGATGGTGAGGTTGGGAGCTAAAACGAAAAAGTTCTTAATGCCTTTTTTGAGATACAGGTATGCAATGATAGCCCCCATTAAACGGGTTTTACCTACACCTGTGGCAATGGAAAATGCAATGGAAGGAAACTCTCTTTCAAAGTCGGTGCAGGTTGGAAATTGGCTTTTTACTTTTTCCAATTCATCCATCAGGTTTACTTCCTTTTTCACTTCCAATTCGTCTGCCAATTTTGCTACGATATCCAGTGCATCTTGCAGGGGTTCACGAAGAGAAAGACGTTGTTTTATATTATTGGCTATTGTATTCATACCCGTTGCTTAAAATAATGAGGTTTGGTCGTTTTTCTTTTTGCTGTCACTTATGGCTTGTACGCTTGTGTTGTCAATTACATCATCTGCTTCTTCATCCCCTCTTTCAACAGGCAGATTGATGATGTTCAGGCTGTAATCTTCTTTGCCGTATTCGCATCTGCCCAAAAGCATTTGAGGGATTTTTTTGATGGTGATGTTGGCGAACTTGCCCTTACATTCTTTTTGGAAACTCTTGCAGCATATCATTAAGGTTTCACCGGGTTGCATTTCGTCTTTGATGCTGTCTAAGGCTTCTACCGTAAGGAATTGAGTAGTTGTAAAAATGAAATCCTGCTCAGAACTTTGTCCTTGTTTCCAATAAGTGCTATCGTGGGGTTGGTATTTAAAGCCCTCTTGCTTTGCCATAGCTGCTGCCAACATATCGGCATTATACTCTTGGCTGATTACCCAATTGCCAAACTTATCTTGCTTTAATAAGCTTGGTGCAAGGGTATAGAATTTGAAACCGCCACCGCCTTGCCAGTTTTGTGCTTTAGTGATGCCCGACAAATCTTTACCGTTTATAATATTTTGCAATCTTGTCCGGCAGTGAGTGAAAGCTTGCTCGCCTAATTCAATTCCGATATATTTTCTTCTCATTTTATGAGCAACAGCTGCTGTTGTACCTGACCCTAAAAATGAATCTAAAACTAAGTCGCCTTCATTTGTGGTTATATCAATACATCTTTCAATTAACTTTTCTGGTTTTTTCCCTTTGGGGAAATCTACACCGCCTTCATTGGCAAGCCCTTCGATTGAAATATCTGTCCATATATCCGTAATGAGTTCACCTGGTAATCTGAAACCATCTATTTCTTTTAGACGATCTTTGTATGAAAGAACTCTCTCTCCACCAATAAATAGATAGTCCATATCATCATTGGGGTGAGTAATTATTCTATCCTTAATAGATTTAGACTTCAAGATAGTTTCCTTTCTTTTTAAATATGCCCCGCCTGAAACAGAAGCTGTCCTGAAAACATAATCCGCATTTTCAATGGCAAACATTGCAACCTGTAAATCAAAATCTTCTATTTTTTTCTTAGCTTCATTGGCATTAACAAAGCCCCTATTTTTTGCTATAACATTAGAAATTGTATCCCATTGCCAATTCTCTCTTTCAACTTCTGGATTTAGAAAAACATATTTATACTGCTCATCATATCCTTTTTCAATGAATAATTTCGATGCATTTAAAGTAAATTCTAATTTATTCTTTGCATAAAAAAATATGTGATTAGCTTGCTTAAAAAGTCCTCCTGAAGTACTCTTAAAACCAAAGGGCTTATTGGTGGCATTAATAATTTGATTAATATAGTTGGGACGACCAAATATTTCATCTAACAAAACCTTACAATAAGCTGCTTCATTATCATCTAAATGAACAAACATTACACCGTCCTTCGCTAAAAGATTGTGCAATATTCTAAATCGCCTTGACATTAAGTCTAACCATATGGAATGCTCTACACCATCATCATAGTGCTCAAAAGCTGCACCTGTGTTGAATGGCGGGTCTATATATATGCACTTAACTTTACCGGCATAGTCTTGTTCCAGGGCTTTGAGGGCAAGGAGATTATCACCGTGTATGAGCATATTTTCGCTATCGGGGTCGCCATAGCTGTACTCGGGGTTTTCTATGAGAATACGAGGTTCGAGCTTAGGTTCTTCGCCTTTGCCTATCCAAGTGAGTTCGAGTTTTTGGAGTTGTTTTTTATCGGCCATTGTCTGCTATATTTTGATTCGCCAAATGATTCAACTTGGCTTGTATTATTTTTAGTTTCAATTCTTCTGAATAGTCCATTTCATACAACAGAGAACAAACGATTTCAAAAAGTAAATCACGGTCTATGATGTTGTCAGCAACGTCCACCACCGTATTTTCCATTTCAAGTATAAAACGAGGCACTAATGCTACTAATTCGTTTATAGTTAAGAAATAAGCCGCCAGTGCAATGGAGGAACGTTTATTGCCATCGTTGAAGCAATGATTTTTATTGAAGGAATAAATCAGATGCGTTACTTTGTCTTCCAGTTCGGGGTAATAAAAATCGTTTTGAACGTGCCCCAGCGTGCTGTCAATCAGCCCTGCATCACGGATGCCCATAAAGCCTCCAGATTCACGAATAATGCTATCGTGTACCTCAATTGAAAACTCTACTGTAAAGTATCTAAACGCCATCTTTATCTATCTTTTAAGCGTTTAAAAACTTCCAATAAATCGGGGTTTTCTATCAACCTTTCAATTAAGTCTTTGCTCTTATCGCCAAGGAAACGACTGTAATCTTCTTTACTTAAAGCCCCAATGTAGCCTTCCAGTCTTTTGTGAATCACATTTCGCAAACCATAATCCCGGGTAGCCATTTTGGTACAAGCATCTTCTATCTGCGGGATCCAATGACGCTTATTGGCAAATCGCATAATGAGTACATTCAGCTCAGAGGTTGTGAGTTTTCTACCTAAAGATTCAGCCTTTTCTTTCATTTCGTCTGCAATACCAACTTCAAATTGAGCTATCAGCCTAAGAACTTCAGCATACATTGTATCTCTTGGATTATCCTTTTCTTCCAGATTTAGAATAGCCCTATATTCTTTTGCATTCTCCTTGAAAATGGCTTTATAAATGGCATCTGTATAGTAGGCATATTTGTAATTGCCCATATCCAGATACTGGCTGAGGGCATTCGTAAATTCTTTGCGGTATATAGGCTCTCGGGTAATTGCCACCAAAAACTCTTCATCACGCTGATTGATGTACTTGGTTGAACCGCCTGTTTGCTGGTTTAGGGTATCAATTACAATATCCAATATTCTGCTGCGGAGCATTTTGGCGTTATCGCTTTCTGTTAGCAACATAGCCACATTCAAAAATGCCCTGAAATTGAAAACCGCCAAGCTTTTAAGACGCTTATATGATTGATTTTCAGTGCTTTGTTCTGACAGAGGGAAGTCGGTTTCCTTCTGTGAAAGGTCATCGGCAATAGTAAGTAAAGGACCGAATTTTTCTTTAAACTCTTTCAGTTTTTGACCTTTTAAAACTTTATAGCCGTTATGCTTAACTTCTTCTTCGTTATTATTTAGCACATTTGTAATTGTCCTTGTGGTAACTTTAAAGAAATCAGCTACCATTTTGGATGTGAAAAGATATTCTCCTTCATACAAAAGACCAGTTAACCCAACATAGCTTTGGATTTTTTCAACTGCCTGAGGGTTGTTTAATATGTTTTGCCTATCAATGGCAGATTGGGTTAGGTCTTTCATTTATATCAAGCTCCATTTTATGGTGAATAATTCGGTTGTATTTATCTCCTGCCTCAATCTTTGCTCAATTTCAGTTAGCAGATTTTCTTTTTTATCGTCAATTAAGTCCTGAGCTTCAAACAAATGTTGCCTCTTTTCACTCCGCTTTTTTTCCAAGTCTTTAATGGCTCTTTGGGCTTTTACTTTGGCATCTAATTGTAGCATTTTTTTAGCTTCGGCTTTACGTAGTTTAATCTCTGCATCCAGGTCTTTAATTTCTTTATCTAAGCTGATTTTCATATCATCAGCCCACTGGTCAAGCTTGTCCATTTCGGTATCAAAGAAGTCTTTGTTACGATTGGCATTTTCTGATATTACAGATTGAGTATTGCTAAATAGCACCTCATTTAGTTTCACTTTCGTTTCTTTATCTTCATAAAGCGGATTACCCTCTTTTGCTTGAATAGAAAACAGACGTTGGGCAATTTCATTTTCGATAATTTCCCCATTATTTGTGATGCAAGCTGCAATCAAATAATCTTCGTATTCAAAAGAATTGATTTCCAACCTACTTACTTGTAGCCACCCCGACTGACCGATGTGTTTTTCTAATGTGGTTACTTTGGTTGGTGTGTTAGTATAGTCAAAAATGATTTCCTTTGATGGAGTGGTTAGATTTTTACAAGCATTCAAAATTTGCTTTGCTAATTTATGCCCAACACGATAGATGTTGGTATCATCCGGTATGTCAATATCCGATTTTCTTTGCCCTTGTTTTGGCTTTAAAATAATATAAGGGCCTTTGTGAATGGCTTCTTGTGGAAAAGGATTTTCCTTTAGCGTAAATGTATATGTGCTATCATTGAATTGTGCAGCATCATTCAAATAATACTTTGTTGTTGCCCATAAGCGTTCTTCAAAGCGATTGAGGTATTCTGTACTCTCTAATAAATTACTTCTAAGCTTTTCTCTTACTTCTTCATCAAAGTTTTCTAAAAGCACCTTTCGGGTTTCCTGAACCTTTTCAGAAATATTACCTCTTAATTCATCTTGTAACTCGTCAAAAGCTGCTTGTATCTCTTCGGTTGTTCGGCATTGTTGGTATATAGTGGCAATACGCTTTTCAAAATCAACCCCATTACCAATACTGCCTAATACTTCATCAGAAGCACCGAAAACACCATCAAACAAGCGAAACTTTTGGTCCAATAATTCATACACTCTTTGGTCGGCAGCATTTGCTTTATTGAGGAAATTGATCACTACTACATCATAGTTTTGCCCGTAGCGATGGCATCTGCCGATTCTTTGCTCAATACGTTGTGGATTCCAAGGCAAGTCAAAATTGATGACTAAGGAACAAAACTGAAGGTTGATACCCTCTGCGGCAGCTTCTGTCGCTACCATTATCGTTGCTTCTTCCTTGAAATAGTCAACAATAGCAGCCCTTTTGTCTGCTGTAAGCGAGCCGGTTAAAACATCAGTACCTTGGTGTTTTTTCAAGTATGCTGCGTAAATCTGTTTTGATTTTGTATCAGCATTACTACCGTTAAATTTCACTACTTTATCAGCATAACCTCTTGCTTCTAATAAGTTGCAAATAAAGTCTTGCGTTCTTCTGGATTCTGTAAAAATTAAAGCCTTTTGATTAGCACCCAATTTTTCGAGTGCTTCAAACCCTCTTTCTAATGCGGTAAAAAGTTGTTCTGCCTTTGAATTTTTTCTGATTTTATGTGCTAATGCTCTAAATTTCTCAAGGTCGGCTTTTTCACTTTTGATTTCCTCAATCTCATCATCTGAAAAGGTAATTTCATCAATAGGTTCATCTGATTCGCTTTCATCTTCTTCTTCGCTTTCCCATTCGTCCACTATTTCATCATAAACTTCAAAATCAGAAGCTATTTCTTCTTCCGTACCATTTAGTTCGTGTTTGTTTATTATTTTATCAAGCCTTTGAACCAATGCATCTAAGGTTCCAAAAATGGCGTAAGTAGAAGAAGCCAATAACTTTCTTAAAATCAAAGTCATTAACTGTCTTTGGCTCATTGGCAAGGCATACAGTTTGGGTCTTTGTAAATAATCTGTTACCCAGTTGTATAAGGTGGTTTCGTCTTCATTGGGGAAATATTCCTGCACAAGAGGCTTCCTCTCTGTGTACTTGATGTATTCTAAAACCTGTCTCCTGAGGGTACGTTTACAGATTGGACGGAGTCTGTTTCTTAAATCCTCATAGTTTTCTTCATCAACATTTCTGCTAAACTGACTTTTGAAACTTTTTAAATCACCGAAAATATAGGGGTCTATTAAACTAACTAAACCGTATAACTCCAAAATAGAATTTTGTAAAGGGGTTGCCGTTAATAGAACCTTTTTGCTATGATCCAGTGCATCCTTTATCGTATTACCTATTTTATTTGTTGGTTTATAAACATTTCTTAGGCGATGGGCTTCATCAATTATGACTAAATCCCAATTAACGTGCTTTAGGTAGGGAGCTTTGTTCTTGGCAAAATGATAAGAACAAATGATGATGGTATCATCTTGATTAAATGGATTTAGGTTTCCTTCTTTGATGTAATTGTTGAATGATTTAGCTTCAAGAATAATAGAAGGTAAAAAAAACTTTTCTGCCAACTCCTGATTCCATTGTTTTCTAAGATTGGAAGGACCTATAATTAACAATTTACGTTTTCTCTCTGCCCATTGTTGAGAAAGAATTATACCTGCCTCAATAGTTTTGCCTAACCCAACTTCATCAGCCAATACAGCCCCTTTGGACAAAGGAGATTTAAAAGCAAATAACGCTGCTTCTATTTGATGAGGGTTCAAGTCAACCTGTGCATCTTGAAGGGATGCAGTTAGTTTACCCACATCATTGGCAGGCAATTGCCTTGTAAGCTCAAAGGCAAAATATTTAGCTTGATATGGAGTAAGGTTATTCATTTACATCTTTGATATTTTTCAGCACAAGGTTTAAAGCCTGAATGCTGAACTCACTATTTTCTAAAACGTGAAGCACTTTTTCGCCTAACCAAAACGGCATTAATTCACTTTCGGGTAAATCATAAACTTTTGCAAGGGCTTCTAAGTGAGATTTACTCACTGGCTTGTCGTTGTTTTCCATCTTGCTGATGTAGGCGGTGTCAACGTCTAATTCAGCAGCAACTTGCCTTTGCAAAAGTCCTTTTGATTCCCTTAATTCTTTGAGTTTCTCTCCGAGCATTGGTTATACCTTTTATTGACTTGTCCTATAAAGGGCAAATATAGTGATTAAAATGAAAGTAAGGTGCAAACTTTGCAAAACTTGCAAAGTTGCTCTTACTGTTTGATTTTTTGATAGATACCGTTTCGGGTTTTCTCAATCCACTTGAAAGCAACCAACTTAGATAAATAAAGGTCTGCGGTTCGTTCCTTGATACCAAACACACTATCGGCAAGGGTTACTGCATCTTTTCTGCGGAATGAAGCAGGGAGCTTATCGAAAAATTGCTTTAGCAATTTGTCGGTAACGGTGGCTTGCTTGGGTAGTTCTTTGAACATAAAAACGGAATGTTCTTGGTAAACTTTTACCAGTTTTAAGGCTATCTCAAAATCTTCATCTGTGCAGGTGTATTCCGGTGATAGTTCGCCATTGTCAAAGTATCTGAGTGCTGTGATTATCATTGCTACACGATAAAGAATAAGTCCTAAACGCTTGGAAGTACTGGAAAGGTCTTCACTTACGAAGGTTGCCAATGTATTCAGACAATCATCACCATACACATTGAGTTTGTCCCATTGTTCTGGTGTGAGTTTGAATTTGATGGATTCGTAGCTTTCAAGGAACTCAACGAAGTTGAGGACCTTATCGGATAATTGCTCAAAGTGTTCTGTCAAGTTGATACCATTTAAGGTATCACTTGCAGGCATCCACACAATTTCAGATTTGAAGGTGTAGAAAATGAAGCGGCTGAATAAGCCGTCTTCTGCTGACTTAATCAAATTCTCAACCTGCCCTGGTGTACCTGCCAATGCTACGGATAAACGTGGCTTTTTAATTTCAACCCATTCTTTGTTGGTTTTTCGGCTGTAAGAAATGTGCTCGTGATGGAACGCCTTGCGAAGCAAGTCGGAATAACTGCCCCAATCTTGTTTGAGCACTGCTCCCATAGTATCGGCTTCTGTTTCGCAAAAAATGCCTTGTTCGTCTCCTTCTTTTAAGTGTTGGATAACTCTTGCACTGCTGTTGTTGGCAGGGATAAACAATACTTTGAATGGTGGCTCTTCCGGTGGTTCTAATTCTGAAGTATCTTGCTTTTTGTCGCTGAGTTTACGCTTGTACTCCTGTAACTCTATTTTGTAGATTTTCTGTTTCTCGGTGCTTTCTGCTACTAACTTATCGTGAAACTTATCGCCTAAATTTTTGGCGAATGTAATTGACCCTTTGCCGCTTGCGGCAGGGGCAATGATGAACACAAATAGATTGGCATAGTGTTCTTTGGCTCGGTATAAGCCCACTACATTACGCATACAACCACTAATGATACTCAATGCACCTGTGAGGAAAATATCTCTTTCCCTGCGGTCTTCAAAAACGGCAGAGCCGATTTTGAGAATTTCGGGCAGGTCTTTATACACTTCATCAGGGATGAAGGGCATATTCATCAAAAGCTCGTCTTTTGATTGTGCTGTTGCTTCGTTGTTTTCTGCAAAGTTTGCAAACTTTGCAAAGTCTGCTACATTATTTGCATAGGCACTATTGATGGTTGGGGTGGCTTCCTGTGGGTCAAGGTCGAAGTGTTGCAAAATATAGCCTTCGGCTATGTTTTGGGGTATTCCGGCACGGTTGCAGTTGCAAGCCAATAGGTGTAAATAGTTATTTCGGTTGCCTTCTGAATAGGAAGATTTGCGGTCTGTAAAGTCAACGCATTTCCCGAAAACTTCTAACCAGTCTTGTTCTTCATTGCTTGGCTGTTCTGCTTTGGGTTCAGACTGCTCTCCCTTTGGTGGTTCTTGCTTTTTCTTGGGTTCGGGTTCTTGCTCAATGTTTACCTTGAACGGTTCTGCATTGATGTTGCGGTAACAATCAGGATCATAAGACATAAAGCAAAGGCGTGAAACGTCTTTGCCTGATGGGTCAACGACAAGCTGCAAAGCTTGTTCGTAATAATCGCATACCTGCTGGAACGCTAATTTATGATGTTCTGAGGTGCTGTTTACGGGTACAATGATTTTTAAGCCGTTGCCACTTGGACTGATAAAAGCGGCAAAAGTGTAGGGAGCTAAAGCGACCAAACTTTTTGCCCTTTCTAAATCTGTTGGGTTTAGCTTGTCTAAATCCAAAATAACATATCCGCTGTATTGCGTTAGCAATTCAGCTTTACGGCCATTGTCAAAAGTGCCTGATGGTGTAAACGCAGGAAGTTGCTTTTTGAGTTTGTCGGCTTCTTTTTCCTGACCATCGGCAATGAGCTTGCGAATTGCTTCAACCTGCTCTTTGTAATTGCCTTCTTGAATTTGTTTGGTGATGATGATTAGTGATTTGTTTTCTACCAAATGCACATAATTCTGAAATATTGATGCTGATGACATTTTTTCTAATTTTTACAGGGTTATTAAACTTGTTTTTACTTTCTCTTTTTGAATGCTTGGTTGTAATTGCTATCGAGTAGCTTTTGCACATCACTCATCCGGTAGTAGATTTTGCTGCCTACTTGTGAGAATGAAATGATGCCTTCGTCACGCCAAGTTTGGGCGGTGCGTTTACTGATGTTCATCAGTTGTAGAAATTCTTGATTGTCCAGAAATACATCTTTAGGGTCTTTCTGCTTTTCAATGAGAACGGACTTGATTTCGTCCATTTGCTTTAACAGTTCTTGATACTGTTCTTTTGGTAAGATTACTGCTTCCATTACTTTTAAAATTTTGATGTTTATGAATGATTTCGGAAGCAAATTTGGGCAGTATGGAGAGGCTAAAACTCTTTGCTGACAAGGGTTTAGAGCAAGGTGTAGAGTGTAGAGTATGCAATAAAAAACGCCAAGCTGTTAAGCCTGGCGTTTGATGTGGGATGAAAGATTTTTAAAACTTTCTGTAAGGTGTAGAGTGCAAATCAGAGAATATTGACTGCCTTTTCAATGATGGATGCTCGGGCAGGTGCTTTTTGTGTTCTGAGTTTGTCTTTGGATAGTTCTGTGCCGTCTGCCAACTCAAAACAGTTGATGGTTATTTCCCATTGTTTCTGCTTGGTATCGTGTACTTTCTTGGCTGTGTTGTGCAGGGTTTTGATGAAGTGAGCCAATTCGGATATGTTGCCTGTCCAGATGATTTTTTGTTCCACTTCTCTTTCTGAAAATACGCTTCTGAAGTTGGCAAGTGATGTGTCTTTGTGAATTAAAGCGGAACGCTTTAATGAGTTCATCAGGTCGGTTAAGTTTTGTGAGCCTGTTGAATGGTTGATGTATTTGAAAGATAAAGCCGAAGGCTTTGTCTTGATGGGTGGCGGTGTTGTTTCTTCTTTAGTGCCAAAACCATATTCAAAGGCTTGTTCATTCAGAAAATTGATTGCTTCTCTGATTATTTCGCCATAATGGAAATTGTAAAAAGTAAACTGGATGTTTTCGGTATCGGGGTTAAAGCCTTCTTCAAAAGTATCTTCAAACTTTGGCGGTTCATCATAGATAGCAATATGCAAAGGGTTGACAAAGGAACGATTGCGAAGCAATTGTTCTTCATTGGTTTCATATTTATCATAAAGCCTGTCTAATTCTTCCCTTGTTGTTTGAGAGTGCTGCAATTCTTCATTCAGCTCAAATTTCAATCGGTTGATGTATGGCTTTCTTGCATCTTGGTCAAGGTGAATGAGATTGTTTAATACTTCTTTTTTTAGATAGGAAAGATTGTATTTCCACTGGTGGTAAGCACTCACCGGAGCATTCTCGATTGGGTAATTGTATTCTAAAGCATTGATGAAAATTCTGAAATTATCGTCTGAAATTGATGGCTTGGCTGTTTCCGTTGTACCTGATAAACTTGCCTTGAAATCATCATAGATTTTCTGAAAGGTGTCTTTGAATGTTTGAAAGTGGTTGTTGTAGTGCTTCCAAACGTGGGTGGCATATTTTGCATCATATTCATTTTCCTTGTACTCCATTACATTCGGGAACCAGTAAGTGTTGTGATAGTTGAGCAAAAAAGCCTTGTGCCTTTTGGGTGGTGTATGTGTTTTGAACTGTTGCAGGGATAAATTGAGGTATCTGTTTATTTCCTGATTGTTTAAAGGTCGGATTCGTTCATAGATTGACTTTGAAAACTCGTTGAGCAATGGACCAGAAATGAAGCTGTCAAAATAGGTAGGGTCGAATTTGTGGGTTTCCCAAAGGTTGTCAATTTTCCGTTTGTACTCCACTGCTTCAATTGCCAAACGGTTTTCAAGTTCTTCTACAATAAAAATTTCTTCATCATTGTTGGGCTGTTGCAATGGGTTTGGTGCTTTGGTGAGTAGTTCGGCTTGCTCTTTTGAAAAGCTAATTTCTGCACCTAATATTTCTTTGAGTTGGTTGTTCCATTCCGGGTCTTTGATGGATTGGATGCCGTATTTCTCAAATAATTCTGCTCGGGTGATGGCTGCCAGGCTTTTTGAAAGCCTTGCAGCTTTGAGGGCTGGATGAATTTTATCTAACTCCTTCAATTGCTTTTCCAATGCCATTCCCCTTGACTTTTTTAGGGCTGTTTTAAAGCCTTCTAACCATCTTTCAATTTGGGTAGTGTTGCGTATGCCGTAGGTGGTTTGAACGTCTGTAAAGCGTGGATTTGAAGGATTAGCAAGGTATTCATCAATGGTGAAGCCATTGGCTTCATCATCAAATTGCCAAGTGTCTAAAAAATCCACAAGGATTTTGGCTCTGATGTATTTCTTGCCATTATCACCCATTGGCAAGCTCTCAACGAAGTTGAGTAGCTTGTCGATATAGGTGTTTATTTGATTGTCTGATAATATTGCCATATATGATTGAAAAATAATGTTTTTAGCCTATGTATTCATCTACTGCCTTGTCTAATTCTTCATTGATGATTTTGGCATACACCTGTGTAATGCCAATACCTGAATGATCCATCAATTTTGAAACGTGCTCAATTCTCATTCCGTTGTTTAATGCTCTGGTGGCAAAGGTGTGACGGCTGAGGTGGAAGGATAAAGAAAAAGGAAGTTCAAGCGTTTTGCCGAAGTTGTTCAAATGGAAATTGCAAAGTGCGTTGTGCCTTTCGGTTTCTCTTGACCTGAAAAAATTGTCTTTGAAATATTGGTCGCTGTATTCCAACATTGGAAAAATGAAATCTTCCGGTTGGCTGTTTGCGTTCTTGTACTTTTCAAGTATTTCAATGGCCACACTGCCCAACTTGAAACTGTGCTGCCTGCCTGTTTTGCGGATGACTTTGGTAATGCGGTTGTCTTCACTATTGAAATGCTTCCACTGCAATTCTATTACATCACCGAAACGCAAGCCACCACCATAAACAGCAAACAAAAACATATCCTTACAAACCTGTGCTTTGCCTGTTTGCGGCACTGCTAAAGCTGTGAGGGCTTCAAGCTGCTCTTTGCTGAGGTAGTTGCGTTTGCCTTTGTCTTTCTTTACTCTGAACTTATCAAAGGGGTACAAGGTGGAAGGAATTATATCTTCTCGCTGTGCATCCTTGAACATTATGGAAAGGATGGTCAATGAGTAGTGAATGGTGGTATTGTTGTTGCCTAAATTCTTGGAGCAATGGTTCGCAAAATCTTTGAGGGTGGTTACATTAATATCTTCAAAATAGACTTCTGTTTTACCCATAAAGGTTTCAAACTTTTTGAGATACTTGGTGTAGTTCCGGTAGGTTGCTGGTGATAGGGTTGTTTTCTGCTTTTCGCATCTTGCATAGCTGTACTCAAAAAAGTTTGTTGCTGCCTTGCCTTTGATGGCTTCCTTTAATTTCTTGGCTGATGGCTGTGATTTCTTTCTCTCCAGGTCGGCAACTTGTCCTTCTGCTTCTGCTACCTTTTGAGCCAGTAAGGCGTTAATGCGTGCTGAATTTGAGTGGTTCTTTTTCACTCTTTGCTTATCTTCGTCCCATTCATTAGGCTGTAAGCGTACACCTAAAGAAATGAATTTTGTTTTGCGGTCTTTGATAAGTCGGAGGTACAAAGGTGCTTCACCTGTTTTACCTACTTTATCATTGCGAAGTATTAATTTGATTGATGCCATATCTAACTATTTACAGGGTTGTGCAATGCGGTGCAACTGAGTGCAAAGGTACAACATTGGGTACAACAAACCAAGCTTTTTGGTACATTTTGTTGCACCTGATTGAAATAGAAAAGTGGCTTAAATGCTTATTTTACAAGGGTTTTGAAGCAAAGCGAAGAAAAAGGGGGTGGGAATATGACAACAGCACCTTGTCGCAAGTAGTTTAATAAGTAATTGATTTACAATAGTTTGTAATTGTTATACCAAAAATAGGTACAA
>JBIPMW010000216.1:0-3062 GCA_044376455.1 Crocinitomicaceae bacterium
AATTCAAAAACTTGACTTGTGCGAAGGAGATACCGTTCAAGTCGAAAAAGGAGGGGAGATCATTCCAAAAATTGTAGGTGTCAAACTGGGTTTAAGAAAGTCTGAAAAGCGTGTTTCTTTTATTCATGAATGCCCAGAGTGTGCTAGCCCTTTAGAAAGACAAGAGGGGGAAGCCCAACACTATTGCCCAAACGATCAAAGTTGCCCGCCTCAGGTAACCGGTAAAATTTTACATTTTATTGGTCGAAAAGCACTTGATATAGATGGTTTAGGTGAAGAAACAGTTGAATTAATGTTTGCTAAAAAAATGATTCATAGTCCTTTAGACTTATATCATTTAACTTTTGATCAACTCCTCACCCTCGAAAGAATGGCTGAGAAATCTGCCAATAACTTATTGCAATCTATTGAAGCCTCTAAGGAAATCCCATTCGAGCGCGTCTTATTTGGTCTCGGGATTCGTTTTGTTGGCGAAACCGTGGCTAAAAAGTTAGCGGCAGCATTTCAAAATATGGATGCCTTGCGTAGTGCCAATCTTGAAGCATTGTTGGAGGTCGATGAAATTGGAGAGAAAATTGCTCAATCCATTTTGTCCTATTTTAGTTTTTCAGAAAATCTGGCGCTCATCGAAGGATTACAAGCTGTGGGGTTGCAATTTGAATCTGAAGCTAAAACCCTACATTCGAATAAATTGGAAGGAAAAATTTGCGTGATTTCAGGCACTTTTGAAACTTTTAGTCGCGATGAACTCAAAGACCTCATTGAACTAAATGGCGGAAAATCAGGCTCCTCTATTTCAGCAAAAACAACATTTTTAATTGCAGGTGCAAATATGGGGCCTGCCAAATTGCAAAAAGCTACGGACTTAGGCGTAACTTTGTTATCTGAAAATGAATTTATAAAATTGATTTCACAGTGAGTAATTTAAGTATTTGGAAGCAAACTAAACGCATTGCAATCGTCTGGGACTACACCGACGACCTGCAAATGCGCACCTTTGTTAAGGCGATAGATCATTTTTTGCAACTCAATAAATTTGCGCATGCGCTCATAATTGTCAATATCCCCAAAGACCTCGACAAGAAAAACCTTCCGCCACACTTCTTAATTTACTACAACTCACCATCAGATTTCTCCTTTTTTGGAAAGCTCAAGGATATTCAGCTCGAAGCCGAGCTACAAAAAGCCTTCGACCTCCTCATTTGGAATGCCGAACTCGATTCAAAAATATTTCCGTTGCTGCAACAAACCAACATCCAGCGGAGGGTCTTGGTCAATGCCCAAAATCCAAAATTTGACCTCCAAATTGACACAGCGCAGTCCGAGCCTGAGGCTCAACTCCAATACATTCAACAAACTTTAGAAAGAATTGCCCAATGAAAACATTTAAAGGCTCAGGTGTTGCATTAGTGACGCCATTTCAAACCAACGGCAGCATTGATATCGCCGCGCTTAAAGCGTTGGTAGCATTACAAATCAAAGGCGGAACCGATTTTTTAATTGTTCAAGGAACTACCGGTGAATCACCAACCCTGAGCCAAGATGAAAAGCGCTTGGTACTCGATACCGTGCTCGAAGTCAACAATGGTCAATTACCAGTGGTCTACGGTGTTGGTGGAAACAACACACTTGGTCTTGAGGCGCTATTGAAAAACATACCAAGAGGGGTAGATGGCATTTTGTCCGTGTCTCCTTATTACAACAAACCCATTCAAAAAGGAATAGTAGCACATTTCAAAATGGTCGCTTCTTTCACAGATTTGCCCATCATTCTTTACAATGTTCCGGGTCGAACTGGCTCAAACATGAGCCCTGAAACCACCTTAGAATTAGCTGAAATCTCAAATGTGGTTGCCGTCAAAGAAGCCTCTGGTAATATGGAACAAATCATGGATATCATTCGTCTAAGAAAGCCTGGTTTTGGCGTCTTATCCGGAGATGACAACCTCACCATGCCCCTGATTGCAGCAGGTGCTGATGGTGTTATTTCTGTAGTAGCCAATGCCTTTCCAGAACGTTTTTCACAAATGGTTCACGCCTCCATGTCTGGCAACCTCGAGTTGGCCAAGCAGGCACACTACGACCTCTTTAGCGTGACTAAAATGTTCTTTGAAGAAGGAAATCCTGGAGGTGTCAAGGTGGCCTTGGCAGCGCGTGGCCTCATGCAAGAAACCATGCGTTTACCATTGCATCCGGTTTCAGAGGGCTTGCGCACACGCATTCAGGTTGAAACAGCTCGTTTGCTCAAAGCGCTATAATGTGTAGGTTGCTGCAGGTTGTGTTCTTCGGAGTTTTCCTTGGTGTTCTCTTGTTTGCTTGTGAAAATGCTGCTGAAAAGCAAAACAGTAATTCTCAAGAAAAAGTGACGGTAGAAAGTAAGCCTCACACGCCTCAAAAGGATCAAAAAACAACCATACTCCCTGCTCATCTTGTCGATGTCCAGTCTATTTGTCCCGACATTCAAATTGATTTGAAATACTGTACTTCAGATAACTTCCTCAAGCAAAAACTTTATTTTTCCATCAATCGCGCTTACCTTCAAAAAGATGTCGCCATACGTTTGGCAAAGGTACAGCAAGCCCTTTCAAAACAGAAGCCAGGTTACCGTTTGCTGGTTTTTGATGCCTTAAGACCGGTCTCGGTGCAAGAAAAAATGTGGAATGCCCTCGACACCATTGTGCCAGTGGAGCGTGCTAAATTTGTCTCGAATCCGAAAAATAGAAGCCTTCATAATTTTGGCGCCGCTATAGACATCAGTATTTTAGATGCAAAGGGTCAGCTACTTGACATGGGTGCCGGTTTTGATGACATCCGCAAAATTGCTTACCCATGCCTTGAAGATTCATTTTTAAGAGCAGGGCAGCTTTCCCCTCTGCAACTTTCAAATCGCTTACTACTCAGAAACCTCATGAAAATTCAAGGATTTAGGCAGTTGCCGACAGAATGGTGGCACTACAACGCCTGTAGTCGGGATGAGGCCAAGCAAAAATATCAAGTAGTCCTCCAGGAGCCCTAGGGTATTTCATTATTTTGCTTTACTTTGTTTTTCCTTCTTGTGTTTT
>JBIPMW010000426.1:0-2756 GCA_044376455.1 Crocinitomicaceae bacterium
GCGCGAGCAATGGCAACGCGCTGCAATTGACCGCCGGAAAGCTCATGCGGGTAGCGTTGCGCGTAGATATCTGCAGGGGCCAGGCCGGCGCGTTCAAGCGCACGCCGCGCTCGCGCCAATTGATCGCCTCGCGGGCCAGGGAAATGCACCGCAATCGGTTCGAGCACGCTCTCCAGCGCCGTGAAGCGGGGGTTGAGCGCCTCAAAGGGATTCTGGAAAACAATCTGCACATCACGACGAAACGCAAGCTGCGCGGCACGGTCGCGCCGCAAATCAACATCGCGCCCAGCGACGCGAATACTGCCCGCAGTACGCGCCACAAGATCCAGCACGGCCATGCCCGTGGTGGATTTGCCGCAGCCGGATTCTCCAGCCAACCCAAGCACCTCTCCTGGTGCGATACTGAAACTCACGCCATCCACCGCGCGCACCAGTGATGGTTGCCGGCCGAGCATTGCCGCAAGCACGCCCTGTCGTACAGGATAGTGCCTCTCGAGACCATCCACTTCCAGAAGCGCGGTGTTGGCGGGTGCTAGAGCCAGGAAACTTCCTCCTTCTGACGGGCCTCAAAAGCCGCAATCTCTGACGCATGGCTGAGTGTGAGCGTGACGCTGTCAACACCGCGCAACAGGCAATCCTTGCGGAAGGAATCGATTTCAAAATGATCGATCTTGCCGTCAGGTCCAGTTACTGTCTCGGATGCCAGATCCACGGTGATGCTGGCACCTGGCTTGGCATGAAGTGCCCCACGCAGCTCAGCTACACGCGTTTCCGGCAGAATGATTGGCAGGGCGCCATTTTGGAAACAATTATTGAAGAAAATGTCGCCGAAGGACGGCGCGATAAAGGCGCGGAAGCCATTATCTACCATGACGGTCACAGCATTTTCGCGGGATGAACCACAGGCGAAATTTCTTCCCGCAACGATGATACCCGCGCCGGCAAAACTTCCTTGATTCAGCGGAAAATCGGGGCGCAGGCTTCCATCGGGCGCGCGTCGCATGTCATGAAACATGGCCGGGGCCTGTTCCTCCCGCGCGCGACCAAGGAATCGCGCCGGGATGATCTGATCGGTATCGACATTCGGCAGATCCACCGGCACCGCAACCGCGGTGAGGGATGTGAAAGCTTCCATGCTGCTACACTCCTCTCAGGCTGAGGCAAGTTTGCGGACATCCGTGAAACGGCCCGTCACAGCGGCTGCCGCCGCCATTGCCGGGCTCACGAGGTGTGTGCGTACACCTTGCCCCTGCCTACCAACAAAATTACGATTCGATGTGGAGGCGATGCGCTGGCCCGGCTTGCCCGTATCGCCATTCATGCCGACACACATGGAACAGCCGGGTTCACGCCATTCGAAACCTGCCTCGCGGAAAATGCGATCAAGCCCTTCGGCCTCCGCCTGCCGTTTCACCACGCCGGAACCGGCAACCGCCCAACTTGGCACCACCGCCTTGCGTCCACGAACGACAGCGGCTGCGCTCCGCAAATCTTCAATCCGACTATTGGTGCAGGAACCGATGAAGACGCGATCTACTGAGACATCTTCAACCGGGGTGCCAGGCTGCAAACCCATATAAGCCAGGGCGCGCTCCATCCCCTCGCGCTTTGCGACATCCGGCGCTGAGCTTGGATCAGGAATGCGCGCCGTGATCGGCACAGCATCCTCAGGGCTGGTGCCCCAGGTGACCATGGGCGCTATTGCCGCGCCATCCAGCGTCACTTCCTTGTCGAAAACGGCACCCTCATCACTCGGCACGTTGCGCCAATAGGCGAGTGCCTTGTCCCAGGCTGCATCTTTGGGGGCAAAGGCGCGTCCATGTAGATAGGCGAAGGTCGTATCATCCGGCGCCACCATACCCGCTCGTCCACCGGCTTCAATGGACATATTGCAGAGGGTCAATCGTCCTTCGATGGAAAGGCTCCGAATGGCGCTGCCGGCGTATTCGACAACATGACCAATCGCGCCACCGGCACCAATGCGCGCAATAATGGCCAGGATCACATCCTTCGCCGTGACGCCAAAGCCCAGATTTCCTTCAACCGCAATCCGCATAGCCTTGGGCTTGCGCTGCCACAGGCTTTGTGTGGCCATGACATGCACAACTTCAGAGGAGCCAATGCCAAAAGCCAAAGCGCCAAGCGCGCCATGGGTGGAGGTATGGCTATCGCCGCAGACCAGGGTCAGCCCGGGCTGCGTGATTCCCTGCTCGGGGCCGACAACATGCGCTATACCTTGCCTTTCATCGCCAATATCAAAAACGGTGAAGCCGTATCGCGCATGGTTATCCGCCATCGCTGCCACGATGCCGCGGTGATGGCTGTCTTCAATGGCGCCAAGGCCGCGTCCGCCGGTGGCAACATAATGGTCCGGTGTTGCGAAGCTACGATCTGGTCGGCGCAACGACAAGCCGCGCGCGCGCAGACGTGCGAAACTGCCGGCAGATCCATCATGCATCAGGTGGCGATCAATATAGAGCAGCGTATACCCATCTGGTCGGTCAACAACCACATGACGACGCCAGATTTTCTCGAACATTGTCAGTGAAGGCTGGGCCATGGCGCAGGAGTCCCCCCTGGAAGTCTGTTATGTGACAGCATCGCGCCAGAGTGGTGGTTGAGGGCAGGGGGAGACCCGGGCAAGCTGCCCAGGCCGACCTTAACCACATGCCCATCATCCACAAAGACTCTCGGTCGCTTTCCCGCCACTCCGTTTCCACTATCACTTTTCGTTTTGAAAAGCGTAGTCAGGGCTT
>JBIPMW010000344.1:0-27182 GCA_044376455.1 Crocinitomicaceae bacterium
CATTTTTTCTACCTGAGACTGAAAAGAACGAATATTGAACTGCTGTTCTAAAGAAAGTTCGATAGGTTGAGACATGATTACTCCTAAGTTAAAATTCAGACTCTTCTTTTTGAGGTTCAAATCTATTGTCAAAGTCTTTCAATGTTTGTTTTAAGCAACAATAAAAGCTGTTAAATTCGTCGGAAGGTTTCCAGTCTTTTTCGTGATGCTTGAGTAGCTTTCTTGCTATTTCTGGTTCAATGGGAACATAGATGTAATCTTCTAGCGTGAATTTATCTTCCATTGTCTAATTCCTCCCAAAAATTGTCAAAACAAGTGATTTTCATCTCTAATCTTCTGTCAAATAAATTCTGAAAATTAGGATTATCAATTTCTTTTTTTATTCTATCAGAGTATTCATGTACAAAAGAAATAATGTTTTCAAGGCTGATAGCATTGTTAGCTTCATCTTGATAATATTGTTCTTTTTGAGCATCCGACATTTTATCCCAAATTTGACTTCTTAATTCTATTAAGTCTTTTTTAAGGTTTTTTATTAGATTCGCATCCATACCATAACACCTCTTTTAGATAATTATCTCTTTTTGATCGCCATTTTTTTCGAGTATTAACCGAGTATCTTTTTCTGCCTGAGATTTAGCATATAAAGCCATAAACTTTAATCCTTTGCGAATAATTTCAGTCTTCGATAAATTCAACTGCTGAGATATTTCTTCGAGATGTTCTGAGCTTTTCCCACTAAACTCTATTTGAAATTGTTTGATACTCATGTTTTAGCTCTTACCAATACTTCTCCACTAAATAATCAATATACGATTCTTTGGGGTCTTCTGAGCCTAAATCAACAACCCCCACTAAGTTTCTTGTCCAAGGATCAAGATCGCTTAAATCATCTGTTAGGGAATGAAAGATAGTTTCTGAGGATACATTCTGACAAAAAACACGCCTATATTCTAATGCTTTTTTAAAAGTTTCCTGATCAGAAATTAATCCAGAAAGATTATCTAACCAGTTTTCAGGCTCTGATAAATTGTTTCTCATAATGTAGCCTCTGTAAATTTACTATAGCTAAACTATATGGCTTCTTGATTGAATTGTCAAGATAATTTTGATACACTAAGATTAGAAAAATTTATATTAATACAAATGTTCGACAGTGCTATTGGAGTTGCGGGAAAGTTTCTAGAAAATCCCACAATTAAGGCTAATGCTTCTCTATCCTTTTCTGTGGCTACAGGCTCTACCATGACTACTGATGCCGTTGGTAATCCAGTTATGCGAGCATCTTCTATAGAGTCTGTAGTAATTGCTTGTTGGTTGCAACAGTCAAAACCGCCTGTGGCAGAAGTACAAGAAGGTAGTTATCTCGATTGTGAATATTTTGAGGGAAGATTGGTAAAGCCTAAAGATTACCCGTTCCCGATCATGAGTACAGGAGAATTACAGGTAACGATTAATGGCAGAATCGGTCTTGTCAGACAGTTAAATGTGTTTGAGTCTCCGACAAGCCAGCAGCTAGGAATTGCCGCAAAATTAGGGCGTAGAATTAAACTTTATGCAAGATTTGATCAGGGTAGTTAAGTACCGGAACCTTTTAAGTAGCCGAGGTATCCTGAAACAATTGCCACGATAACATTGCCGTAGGTGTCAGTAGTTTCAGGAGTAAAGAAAGAATGAATCAAGCAGGCGAAAACAATCAAAACACAGACAATAGACGGGTCTAGTTTAAGATATAGCATTGCTATTATCATCCTCTATAAAAATTTTGTTTAGAATTGGTTTATTACTAATTGTTAACTTTAATTCGTCTTTCGTCCATTTTGTGAATATTGAATCGTATCCATAGATATATTTTAAATTATCATTGACAATAACCCCCGCTTTTTTCAGTCCGTCATTAACGTATTTTGCGCTACCACAAACATTATCAGGGTCACGTCCAAAGTTTTTAATTCGCCATTCGTAAAGCATCCATACTTTGTCAGGAAAACATGGAATTTTTTGTTCTATAATAAGTTTTTGTATATTAAAATCCCATTCTTTTTTAGTAGTTGCGCTTTTAAATTTATTTGCACGAGCTAATCTTATTTGATCATTAAGAGTCGGGGGAAGTGGACAGATAAAAATTGCTCTCATAATCTTATTGGGCGATACTTTTTAAATATCATTAGCAAATCATCAGGAATAGTACCAAGTTGACCAGTTCCATAATTGATTTTTGCCTCCTCAAAAGGCAATTCAACCGAGGAAACACCCTTAAAAGAACCAGTATTACATACCCAATCTAAAATACGGCCAAAAGCCGCTTTTATCTCTTTTGTTTGTCGGGTATCTTGGGTAAAATCAATGCCACTGGAATACTCTACATCAGCCTCAGAAAACTCAGGATATGGTTCCCGACTGTAGCCACGATAGCCGCCATACCCCCACGATCTACCAATCGCAGTAGATAGGTGAATTTGCCCGTCTATATCGATTATGTAGTCGTTAGAACCTAAAATTTGCCAACTATCGGGAGCGATAGCCCGATTAAATCCATCGGTAATATTGCCTAGTCTAGCTTTAATTATTGGTGCAGGATTGCTGATAAGTGGAGTATTTATACTGACATAAGTTAATCTAAAATTTTGGAATTTTAGATTAACTCTTAGCTTTTCCCGGTGGCGCGTAATCTCTAAGGGTCGATCTGCTCCTCTATCGCCTTCGATAATTGACTGGACAAAGTAAATCGCACCAGTGACGGCATCTTCTGGTAAAGATACTGATGGTGCGAAAATAGAGAGGTCATCGATGCTAAAAATCATTAGGAAATTTTGCTCAATAGAGGACAACTGGTGTCGTTAACTGGACAAAATGGACGATGATCGAGATCAGTTCTGAGTTGACCTTTACACCGGTTACAGACTGGATAACCTAGCGCTTTCAGATTGTTATAAGTAACTTCATTGGTTCCATTTGTCAGGGGAAGGTTTTTAGTTCCACCTGTCACAGTGGGTAAAGTTTCTTCGAGGGTTTCTTTGCTTGCCATAATTGTTAGAAAGATAAAGTTTATACCGCTACATCTAGGGTGCGTAATTCAGCTACTCGTAACTGCTGAGAGGCTTCCCCAGTACCTACGGGATCAACGTCAAGAGTTTTGTAGCCGAGCCACGCTAACCAAGTTGCGCGAATCCGACGATCAAATTGAGTGACATTATCAAAAGTGATTTGAAACGGCATCCCTACACCAACACCTAACGCACCGGCTCCAATTAAATAACCAGTACGGGTAGTTCTAGCACCTAAAGAACCGCCCAATGTTTCACTTTGAACACCGGGTTGACCAGCCGCTCCGACACCGACACTATTGCCAGTTTCAAAAATATGGAATTTTTCTACCAACCCTAAATACGAGTTAACCCTTCCAGTATCCCCAGGGGGAATATAGGATGGATTGAGAATATTTAGTAAAGCGTCAAGATCGCGAGTCGTATTTGCTTGCCAATCGTCATTATAACTCTCTTTTAATTGCAGAATTTGAGTCGAATTTAAGAATAGCAAATACGTCTGGTCGGGATACATCTGGAACTTGTTATCGTGGGCGTATTGATGTAATCGCCGCAAGAATCCTTTGGTAAAAGTTCCATCATCTCCTGTTGCCGATAGTCCAGTGGGAGAAGTAACAAGACTGCCTTTTTTGTTATACAAATGCAGTGACGTGCTATCAAGCATCGTTTTGATCATGGTATTATCAAAACTTGCATAGTCGTAATACAGCGTATTCTGCATCCAATCAATCATTCCCATCGCACTAAAATATTCAGTGAAAGTTGGGATAGAAACAGGTCGGATTGCAGTAGAAGCACCTACTTTACCGCGCCCATATTCAAAGATTTCTGCCGATACGCTAGACGCACTATTATTATCTGATTCAGAAGTCAGATCAGCATACTCACCCTTTCCTGATAGTTGATAATCGCTTACCGACGGGGAACTTGTTAGGTAATTTAATCGAGGAATTCGGATAACAGTTCCATTACGAGCCGTAAAGTCTAATGCGTAATTAGGAATCTGCCAAAAGGCAAACCCAGGGATTTGAGTTGTACGGAGAATTGCTGACAAAGTGTCAAGAAAAAACGGAGGCAAATCCGCCGCAGTCGTTGGGGCATTTTTTGAAACTTGACCGCCCATTACAGGAGCCGAACGAGTCCCTCTGAACCAGCCTTGTTTGCGACCCCAATCATCTAAAGAGTCAACAATCTGTTGCCGGTTATTTTTAACATGGCGATCTAATCGTACTTTATCGTACAGGTTTACTGTCTGATTACCGCCCATTACAGGAGCCGAATAGATTACACCAGAATTTTTCTGAATGTCTTCAATCAAATCAAAGGTTTCGTCAAGCGCACCTGTAATTTTATCAGCATCATGAGCGACGGTTTTGTTGAAGTTAGGGAACTGCATTTTTTCTGGTGTTTGGCTACCGTAAAGCTTTCCTAAGTCAGCAAAATTATTAATCGTCTTTTCCGACTCAGTGACTTTAGTTTCTAGTTGAGCGATTTTTTCATTAGATTTTTGGATAGCTTCCGAAGCAGAATTGAGAGAAGCTTCTAGAGTAGCTTTTGCAGTTTCAAACTGTTGCTTTTGGGCTTCTAATGCAGATTGTTTTTCCAATTCCATCGCTTGTTTTACCGAAGCTACGGTTTCTGCTACGGTGTTTTTGACAATCTCTTGAATCGCTTTGGGATCAAAGACTGGGACTGGAGTGGGATCAGGGTCGGAATTTTTAACTGGTACACCACTTCCAGAAGGCTTTAAATCACCTCGAAAAGTGGCTTTTTGAGTCAGGGTGTAGATTTCTTCTTGAGAAGGAGTATCAGTTCCTTCTGCTGAATCTTTAATAACTACGGGAGTAACCCGTTTGATTTCTTTTAGGGTATTCATTACTGATTGCTGATCACTAACTATTAGATATAATTGTACTACAGAACTTTCTGTTTTAGGTAAAAACAAAAGTATTGAGACGGGAATCTATTAATCTTGCTTGGCGACAACTGCCACTGGCAACAAAACTGCATTCGATAGAATCCATTTTTCCGGAACGGCGATAGTAAGGGGTTAGCGTTTCTTCATCTACTAGCCCTGCCATATACGGGGGGTAGTGAGGACATTTAGGATCACTGTAAGGAATATCGCAGATAGGACAAATCGACTCGCCATAAAAAATTCCTCCCATTGAAACATCGGCTTTTCTGCCATAGGAAATTTCTGAAATAATCGGGTGAGTCGCTTCTACAAAACCGAAAACCAAGACCTGATGATAGCCGTCTTTTTGAATTATTCGATAATCTTCGTTTGGATTAGGAGATTTTTCGAGGATTCGTGCTATCCCTTCTTTGCTTACACGAGGCAAGGAATAAATAAAAGAATCATAGATCATCCCAAAAGTTTTGGTTTGATCCTTCCATTCATGATCGATCATCAAAGCGCATCCAGGGTAACTAGCTACCATGGTTTCTAAAACATTTTTATCCCATACCTGGCCAGAACTGTGAATTAAGTTATTTGAAGCAATTAAAGCAAATCGTATCAGTTCCGATGATTCCCACGGATCGAGTCCGTAGGGTTTGAATTGATTGATTAATTGCATCTCGTCGTCGGTAGGATGACGGGTCTGTAGCAATATCTCTAATTCAGCGCGGGTTAGTTTTAGTTCCATGTCAATAAAAAATACTTATATAAATAATTCTATCTAAAGACTTGACGTTTATGTTTGGTTGATCTATATTAATAGTGTCGTCTCCAGCCCAACCTATAAATATAAAATTTCAATACAAAATATTTGTCTCCATAGAAAGTGTATAGCTGAGGAAACAACGCAGGATTGATACCCTGCGTTTTTTATTGGGTCCATCCAAAGTTTAACGAAAGCATATTCTGAGTAGGTCGTGTCCTAGAGTTAGAAAAAATAAAGTAACAACCGCAATTGGCCCGACAAGTGCATCTTTCAGTCGGTCGGGGGAGTGTTCCAATAGGCTGCCAACCAGCACTTTCATAAAAAAGACACTCTTGGCAAGATTCTTTTTTGGTAATTATTCTCTTTTCCCACTTGTTGACTAGAGCGTGTCCTCTCCTATTCCCCTCTTCAAAAGCTTCCCTAGACTTGGCAACGTACTGTTTAGAGCGGTTGATTATTTGAGCCTCTGATTGAGTACCAAGAATAATATCACGGGAAAACTTTCTTAATCGTGCGTATTGTATTCTAAGCATCTGACCAATTCTGCCATAGTCAGAAGCGTTCATATCGGGCTTACCAACTCGATAAAGCTGAATAGTCAAGTCTTTAATCTCAAACGACATTTTTTCTTCCCACTCGCTGACAGTTATTTTTTTCTGTAAAAGGTCACGGGTAAGTTTATCTGTTTTTTGAGTACGGGCATTAATAGTTTGTTGAGAGATTTGTCTAACTTTTTCAGTAGAGACAAATCTCCCCGTTCGATTGTCTCGATAGCGTCGAGTACCAGGGTTAAAAGAAAAATCACTCATAACTTATTTCAGGTTCTAATAGGTTTTTAAATTCATCATCCGGAGGTTTCTTTTTCCAGTCATCGATAGCTTTTTGGATGTCATCGGCTGTTACTTCGGCTCTCTCTAGCAACTGACTAATTGGCTGTAAGTTTTTATCTTCTGGGTTGAATTTATCTGCCATGACCTTATTCTACTTTCGATGGTTTTATCGGGCTTTCCAATGCTTTAACGAATTTAGAGCATCCAATGTTTTTATGAATCGGTTCTTGTAAAGAAGAAATTAATACTTCTGGCGGCAGTGGTTTTCGCATTTCCCATTCTTCTTTACTCATCTTTTTGGTAAGTTTACTTGACTTTTTATCTTTTGGGTTGAATTTATCTGTCATGTTATTTATCTCCTAATCCGTCATAAACTAATTCTTGGGGTTTTTCTGATTTATTGAGTTTAGCTTTTAGGTTAAGGTTTTTAATTTCTAACATTTTTACCTTTAATTTTAATGTTTCATAATCAAACATCAGGTTATCGTATGAGTCGGTTAATTCGGCGTATTCGGCTCTCAAGTCTTCGATATTCAAATCTTCGATAATAGCGTCAAAGTTATTGTTATTCATGGATTTTCTCTTTAAATTAAATAATAAACTCTTGACAGTCAAGAGTTATTTTTTGTCAGTTCCCTAATCCACTTACGCTTCTGTTTCTGCTTTGTTAAGTTCGCCGATCTGAGCTTTTAGCTTAGACACCTCATCTTTTAAAGCTTCAATAACCTCCAGTTTGGTCATATTGGCGACTAGAACATTATTATTAGAATCGGAAACAACATAAGCTTTTAGATTTGTCATAATTATCTCTTGGTTTTACTGTATTTTATCAAATTTAAAACAGTTTTAACTGTAATGGAGAATTATCTACTGGTTCTTCTATCGGTTCATCTGGAATAGGTTCTATAGGTTGGTCTAATCTGTTACAAGCTATCTGATAATATTCTAATTCTTTCTCGATACAGATATAATTTCTACCTAATTCCTTACAAGCTAAAGCAGTAGTGCCAGAACCACAAAAAGGGTCTAAGACTATCCCACATTCAGGAGTAAGCATTTCTACTAATCGCTTCATGATTTCTAATGGCTTTTCTGTGGGGTGAAGATAAGACTGTTTTTGATGTCTACCGTCATTAAATACAGGAGGCAAAAAAGACCATACATTTGTATAATTTGTGTCATTTCCGTCAATTCTTCTGTGTTCTTTCCCAAGTTTTCTATTAGCTGAACCAAATTGTCCTGCTTTTGTAAGCTGACAAATCCTTCCTTCTCTGCCTGTTTTAAGTTCACTGATTGTTCTTTGAATGGCTTGTATTGTGATAACATCAAACAGTAATCCTGGTACTTTAACGTCTTCATATAATCCAGTCTGCTTAAAATATCTTTTTGTTGAGTCTTGTGAATATATCAAAATACTTTCGTGTTTACGTTTTAATCTTGGACATACTGGCATTTCTTTTCTCTTCACCCATGAGATATGTTCGCAATAATGCAGTTTTTCATTATTGGCTGAATTAATCCAGTTAATCATGGTTGGCATTTGTCCAAAAAACGCATAAAAGCCATTGGTGACTCGTTTTACTTCTTTGGTAAACAATGGAATATCAATTACAGAATCCCATTTAGCCAATCCAATGCCATAAGGCGGATCTGTGATTACAGCGTCAATAGAACCATCAGGAATATTTTTTAAAACATCAAAACAATCACCGTGAATAATTTGATTAATCATTTTGATTTATATTTAGTTTCTTAACAGGTTGTTTATTAGTTTCTTCATCGGTTAAATCGGAGCCAGTGTCTTCAACCTCCCCTCCTGATAGACCATCTATAGATTCACTCCATTCTGGCCACAGTATCCGATATTTATTTTTAGCATTTTCGGCATAAAAATCTAACCCTTTTCTGAGAATGATTTCTGTATCAATTACCTGTTTAATTGCACCGCTAAGAAGCTGACACCATCCGTATCTCATCCTAGAATAGCGACGATCAGGCGACCGGGATAACTCTTTAGTTCCCCCTTTTGATTCTAATCCTGGAAAGAAATAGGTCGGGAATCCAGGGATAATTAGCTTGTACCGGCATTGCAAAAGAGTATCAATTAACCCTGTTAAATCAGAGTTAAAATTAGTCATTTTGCGAATATCTTGCCCAGGATAGCTGAGAATATGATCGGTTATAATGCCACTTTTTCTACGGATTTCTAATTCTCGCTCATAAATTCTTTCTTGCTCGGTAGAAATACCTGGCATAATATGCAGAGTCGGAGAAACCCCTAAGTCATTAGATGCCCTAATCAAATTATCAAAAGCCTGTTTAACATCAGCCCAAGCATCTAAAGAAGCTAACCAAAGAGAGCGACCATAAAGAAAATCAGGATTATGGCGAATATGACAGATTTTATAGGGTTCAAAAAAATAATCAGGGTCGGACTCCGAAACGTATTTCCTTTGCTCAAACCCAATTAGCTCCCCTTGATCATTTTCTTTTCTAAACATCTCAAAGGTAGGTAAATAAAGAGTCTTTGCTACACCAAAATCTTTAGACTTGTTGGCAGATAACCCTTCTCGTTCAATGCCCAACTCTAGAAAACATTCTCCCTTCCCTAATGCCCATCTTAGGGCTTTCTTGAGTCTATCCCCACCAATCATGTAGGTTGAAAAATTTTGTTTTCTTAACCTAATATCTTCTGCAATGGCAAACACTTCTGAGTTAATAGGAGTTTCTTCATCATCAAGGGTTTTGGCTACTACCCATCCCTGATCGTCTCCATCGTCAGATGCAAAGGTATCAGAAGCGGCCATATCAAGGGCGTGGACGACTTCATAGCACCATTGATTAAGTTCGATTAATTCTCTTGATATTCTCGGATCACGGATAGGATTTTCCGTAATCTCCAAATCGTAGCGACGTGATACTGACACGATCCCCGGTGAGGTAAGGGATCGCTGAGAACCTCTTAATGTTTGATCATCCTTTTTCTTCTTTTTTGCCATTAGAACTGCCATGTACTATTTCTATGATATAAGAAAACAGACCATTTTGTTGATGGTCTGTTTTAAATCACCCAAGGAGAAATCTAAATATTAAAAAAATCTATCAAACGTCCCATCGCTCCGCAAAACTTTTCTTTCGTCATCACTGCAAAAAAATAAATCGGTAGTTATTGCTTCCATTAAAGCCTTAGCTGCATGCTTGGATATTGTGATTCCCACTTGTGAAGTCGCATCGACTATGTAATTATCTTCAGCAGATAAATAGGTGATTGTAATAATCTCGTAACAGTTAATAAATGCCGGATAACCTTCTGCTGTCTGTAGAATTAGCGGACGAAATTCCTTTTTCATGATAACCTCTTAACCTAACTAAATAATACAGATTACTTTTTGAATTGTCAAGATTTTAGATAAATCTTAACGCCCTTTCATAATATCGTTTTCTTTCGGTTAGTCCATTCTTACCACCGTTGACACGACGGGTAATTTGTTCAACGGTTGCCCCACGGTCACACAATTCGTTCATTTTATTGTTCATCCACCAAAACCCAGATGGTAAAAATAAATATCTTTCGCTGACATACGACCACCCCTGCATAACACGCTGATCGTCTATATAATTAGCAAATGCCTGATAATGGGTTCTGCCAGTCATTTGAATAGCATCTACACCTCTGAACTTTTTGCCGTCACCAGGTCTGGTATTCCCTAAGTCTTTTCGTCCTTCATAATTTGAGCCGTCGTGGATTTCTACCATAAACCTTAAGCCAGCTGATTCATGGGCTATTTGGCTTAAAAAATGTCGAACTCTTTGTACTGTGGTAATGTCAAATCTCTTAAGGCACTCATCTAATTTTTGAAACTGAAAATCAGTAATTTTATTGTTAAGCCTGTCAAACACACCTTCAACTTGATCCTTGCGGACTACAGGGGGATTAGGGTCGTTAAAGTGACTAGCAAAAGCGTACCAATTAAATTTACCCTCAATCGGGGGCTTTATTTCTAGTAAATAGTGATTTTTTTCTCTTTTGAGAATCTGATTATAAATCACTTTTTGTCCAGCTTTAATTTGGATTGTTCTAAAGTCTTGGGGAAGACTTTCAGAACTAGAGTCTATTAGGTGCGATTTTAGAATAGTGTTGCGATTCGCTTCTAGAAATTTCATGGTAATTTAGTTAGTAAAGTTGACAATTCTGTTAAGGTTTATGCTCAAGTATTCCGATTCGTATATCAAGTTCTTCCTGTTTTTTGCGAAGTCCTTCTATTTGATTAGAAATAGAAGAAAAAGTTTCTTGTTTTGCTTTAATAAGGCTTATCTCTTTATCAAGTTGCGCTGTTAATGTAGTCAGTTTTTCTATTCCTGTTGATAGTCTTTCGACCATTTTCTCTAGCTTTTGCTCAAGAGACTCCATCTTCCTTGACGTTTTCTCAAAGGTTTCGTGATCAAGTTCTTTAGCCTGTGATTTAGTATTTTTTGAAAACATACTAAGTAATGCTATTACAATAGCCGCAACAGTGCCAAGATCGTTAAAATTTATTTTTAAATCGTGATTCTCGACATAGGAGGGACGGCTTTGGTTGGCAACAGAAATATAATACATGGCAGAAGGGAAACATCAATAAAACTATTCTAGAGTTTTTTACTGTTATTTATGAATTCAAATTAATTCTTTAGAAAAACTTAGCTTTGCTTTGGAGAGCTTAATAAAAAGTCATTCCCGGGCATGAAATTACCAAAACTGGGGATATTGCCAAAATTTATAGCATTATTCCAAGTGTTTTTACAAGTATTGTAAGTTTTGTCACAGCCAGCAGTAAGGATTACGCCATCGTGGGTAGCTACGGGGCCAGGTGCTTCAGTAAATAACTGAATTTGAGTTTTACCTCCAAATATTGGAACAGTTCGGTAAATTGCGTAAGTAGCTGATTTATTTGCTCCGTCTGTAAATGTACATTTTCCCCAAGCAAGATTTTGATATTCTCCCCACACCTCAAAGTCTCTCCGACTATTAACACCAGCAACCTGAGTCTCGTAAAATGGTACTTGTTTACGGCATCCTGAGTTATCACCGTTATCCTGTCCAAAAGCCCATTGGCAAAAAGGTGATGTTTTTTCATCTCTACTTTGTCTTAAATTAATACTAGAGGCAGTAAGATTTTCAAGCGTATAGCTTTCGCCACCAAGTGATTTAATTTCTCCCACATAACCTATTTGTATTTGCTCGTCTGGAAGATCCAAGAGTGAATTAGGAGGATATTGCCAATCAACAATTGCTGTGATAATTCGAGCTTCTCTAAATCTATCAGAAAAAAGTAAATTTTCGTCAATATTATCACTAAAAGCACCTCTATATTCTTGATTATCCGATTGTATTCCTAATTGCTTTTCTATTGCAGACGGATCAAGAGCTTGCTTTGCCCGAAATACTACCCCACCAATTTTTAAGTCTTGGGAAAAATTTGTATAACCGAGCTTTTCTCCGTTTGTAAGTTCGATTAAAACGCAATAACAAAGCGTTAAAACAGGATTTGCAAAAGAATCTTCTAATCCTGAATCTTGTTGTATTCCTTCGGTAAATCTCCTAATCTGTAATTCTCCAAGTGAATAAATTTGTAAAGAGGTTTGGTTTTGGTAGCTCAAAGAAACAGAGTTAAATCGGGATAAGATTGATAAACCGTTAACTAAATCAGGATAACGAAATGTGGATCCTGATCCCCTAGCACACAACCATAGGGCAATCAAATAATCAATATCTTTTTGAGATAAAGTTTTTCTTTGTTGTAAAGAGCTAATGTCAGAGGGAATATTTCTCCGAGAAAATCTTTTTCTTTCTCCACTAGATAAGCTAATAATATTTGTCTCAAATTTAGGAGAAATTGTACACCTTTTAGTCAAATTTAAATTAAAATCGTGATTTAAATTTGGATAAAAAACATCACCAGGTAGCAATGCAATTTCAGGTTCAATTCTTGATTCTCGTAAAATTAATTTAGGGATAGAAAAAATAGCGTTATTTCTATTTTTTGTGATAGGCTGATAATCTAATTTATCTTCTTCAAAATGACATAATACTTTAAAAGTGCCTTCCCAAGTTAATTTGGGGGTGCTAGGAGGCGGATTATTAAAAACTATTTTACCAGGAGCTACTATATATTCTGACGGTGGTATTTCTGTAGTTCCTTGATAGATTTTTAGGCTATCAATATCTGGATAAAGAATAGGTCTGTGATGAACGTTATTGCCGCAGGAATATTTTTTAATCAAAATAAATTCTGTTTTTACCCCATCGTGTTCCGGGGAAAATATTCCTTCTGTGTAGAATTCGGTAACAAGCTCGGTAGCATTTCTACTAAACTCTGAATTATCTATATCGAAACGACAATAAACAAAATTACCATTTGGGATAAAAGAAGTCATGTTAAAATCGCTGTTTATGGTGTTCTATCAAATCCTGAATTAATTATATCAAAAGAGCAATAGAGAAAAGTACCATTTACGGTATCCACAGGACGCATACTATTAACAATAGCATTGCTTAATCGACAATAAATTAGCCATTCATAAATTCCTTTTACTTGATAATCAGAAAGGTCACGATAAAGAAAGTCTTTTTTCGATCCTTTCATTTCTTCATGAAAGTCAAGAATAGCATTTAAATCATCAGGTTGTAACGTAGTTCGAGCAAGATTAAACACTCTAACAGGACTAGACCATTCCACTATTCGTTGTTCTGCCCCATTTGTATTTTCTAGTAAAGAATTAGAAAACTGAATTTCTGTTTGATAGTCTTTATCTGGAATAATAGGAAATTGAGGAATATTTACTGGGTAAGGATCATCAGGAAAATCAACTGGATCAGTGACACGAATGATGTCAATTATTATAACATTGTAAGCAAGTTTCTTGGGCTCGTTTACAGTACCAGAATAAGTGTAGTTTTTACTGGTTCTCTCTAAGGGGATTGTGTCAGCGATTGAACCAGTATAGCGAGAGTTATACTGATTAGAAGGAATAGAGAAAATACTTACTTGTTGACCGTATTTGCTGGTTATTTTCCAAAATTGACCAAATAGATTAATTCCACCAACAGGCTTTAATGTCGGTTCTTTGTCCCACGAAATCGGTATGCCAGTACGCCAAAATATAGGATTATCTTGACTTCCATTTAAGCTTTTTTCTCTAGCAGTTCCAAAAACGTGATAATAGATCATACTAAACTAACCCTGTAGCCCATGCTCGCATTAATATAGATTCGTTCCCCATTTTTCCGACACACATCCAACTCGGATTATCGGAGCCATCAGGATCAACCCCTGTATTTCTATAGATTTGTCCCACGGGAATATTTAGGGTTGTTTTGAGTACATTAGAAACAATTCCGATGGCTTTGTTTGGAGCCTCATCGTCTCGAAGCACCAAATCTGTGGTGTTGGCTCCGGGGGTAGCCGTCTGACAAGAAATAGCATAGTTTGCAATCGGATCAGGCTCATCACTGAAATTCGGAACTCTTAAATATTTGAGTGATGGGGCTTGAACTCCCAAGACTTCAGGGTGGCCTCCACCATTAACCCAGATATTCTCAGAACAACCTAAACTATAATAATAGGCATTTCGGACAAAACTAGATGATGGATATAAAGGATCTTTTAAAAATCCTATGCTTGTAAATGCACTAAACACCTCAGGAGTTAACCCAGTTGAATTATATCGACAATAAAAAATATTTAAAGAAAAATTATTTAATACTGCGTAATAGACATAATTTGGATTAGAGTTTAAATCAATAAATCGTTGGCCATCGCCTGGTATTAAATAGCCAATATTAGAATCAGAGCTTCCTGAAGCTCTGCCGTTTATACCACTCTCTGTAAATCTGCGGTTACTATCTGAAAACGGCGTAACAAGTGTTGCTGGTGGAGTAAGAACTTCGTTAGGATGAGGCAGTATAAGATTAAAACTATTCGTACCAAGACTTACTACGGCATAAGTGTCTCCAAAACAAGCATTAATCCAATTCACAAGAGTTGGTGCATTTAATGCTATTTGGGCATTGTCAAAGGGCAAATTATTGGCTCTATAACCAAAATAGTAATTACCAACGTTATCTTGATTAGTTAAATTAGTCATGGTGTTCTATCAAATCCTGAATTAATTATATCAAAAGAGCAATAAAGAAAAGTACCAGCGGTATCCACAGGACGCATACTATTAACAGTAGCATTGCTTAGTTGGCAACTTTTAAATTCGCCGTCAGGAACAAAAGGATTAAGAAAAGGGAAAAATAACCATCTAGACATATTTTCTCCCTATAGTAAAAAATAAATGTTTCGGGCTATTAACAGCAGAAACAGCAAGTTCTACTCTGCTTCCTGTATCAAGAAAATTCCCTGTTGTTACAGGAACAGTTAATCGAGTAGAAGTAATAGATAAATTATTCAATCCAGGGACATCTATTCCATTGATTTTAACCGATATAGTAGCTGTACCAGATTGAGTTACCGCACTAAAACTTAGGATATTATACCCTCTTAATAAAGCGAAATCAAGAGGGTAGATTTGAGCAGCAGGAGCTTCTATATCCCCAGAGTATTGATCAAAACTAGAAACAAGCACCCAGTTTGCGCCATTAAAAAATATTGCTTCTCCAGAAACAAGAAAAACTGTTAGTCCAGTAAAAGGCTGCCAAAATTTCCAAGTTCCTGTAGGCAATCCATCCAAACCAATTACGGGATAAGCTATCTGATTAGTCTTCCCCGCCCATGCCCCAGTAGCTCCTGCGGGGACAATATAGTAGCTATCTATATTTTGAGGAATTGGGGGTGTGGCAAGGGTACGGGAAAGAATAGGCGCGGAGCCTATAGAAATAAGTCTAAATAGCTCGTTCGCTATTTGTTCTTTATATTCCTGGGAAGATGCCAGTAATAATCCATTAGAGCCGAATATTGTCCCAGCCATCTCCAAATTCCTCTGCCATCTTAGCTTTTACCCAGTTATTGTTTTCAATTTTACAAAGACTTTTCAAGTAAGCCTCGTAATTATTCAAGTCTTTTACAGTATAGTCTTTTTTGAAGATTGCGTGTAACTTCCAAGATTTAGGGGGCATCCAGTCTTTGCTTAGTCTAGGATTTTTAAATGTTTTGATCATCCATCCCCGGACACTTTCAATATGCTCACCTTTTTTGTAAGCTTGTCTGAGAGCGTACTTGTAGGCTAAGTATAATTCTCTATCTTTATCGTGAATTATAATCTCTAGTCTTTCGTTGGCGATTTGTTTTTTTTCTTTTGTCGGAAATTCGTAGCCACAGTGAGGGCAAATACGAGCGGAAGCGTAGGTTATTTTATTGCAATTTTCGCACTCTTTAGTCGGGGCTTGTCCTTTTTGGGCATCAGAAGACGTAAAAAGGTTAGGATACTTTACATCCTCGATAAATCCATGCTCGGTTACGTTCCCCGCTTGATCCAAAATCAGACAATCAATCTTGCCTAACCAGCTACAAAGCCGTTGACCGCGACCAGTCATCTGAATATAAAGAGTTCTGCTCTTAGTTGGTCTGGCATGAATTATACAAGAAATTGCGGGCAAATTAAATCCTATCCCGCAGGTATTAATATTTACAATCCCCCGCAATCTCAATTCAGCTACTTTTTTAAATATTTCTCTTCTTTCCTGCTCTGGTGTTTCGGCTGTGATAATGGCCGTGGGAACACCCCTCTCGTTAAATTCTGTACAGAGGCTTTTAGCGTGTTCTACACCCGTAGCAAAACAAACGAATTGTCTCCCTTGACCGAGCCTGCGATACTCAGAAACCGTGGTTTTTACCGCCTCTAGGCATCGAATTTCTAATTGACTAGCATCAAAGTCACCGCCGCTGATTTTGACCCCTTTAGTATTAATTTTATTTTTAGTTCCGAAGTAAACACACCCAACAAGCGCACCCCGTTCAATCATTTCTTTTGGAGTGGGTCCAGTTACCTGAACCTCAAAAATATCTCCCAACTCTTCACGCGGAGTTGCTGTTAGTCCAATTACAAGGCGATTATCTACTGGTAGGGTTTTCCCTGAAAAAAGGTGCTGTTGTTTCCGAATTACTCCCCATGCTGAGTTTATTTCTTGTAATATCTCTTTTGACTCAGCGTGAACTAGACTAAGGTGTTTGCATTTTTCTTTAGCTTCCTCAAAAGTAATTTTGTAAGGCTCTATGTCTTCTCTTTCTACGGCGATACCTAATACTGCTAATTCGCCACGAATGTCTTTAATTGAGGTTGTTTGCTTACCGTTTTTAAGATTGGGAAAGCTATCTTTAAACCATTGGCAGTAAGCTGATAGATGAACTTCATCGGCTAGTATTACTTCGGGATTAAACCAAGTAATATCTCGTCCTCTAGATAAAGTTTGAGTTGTTGCAATTTGTACTAATTGGCTTCTATCTTCTTTGTAGTTACCAGCAATTACCCCAGCAGATAGTCCAAATTTTCCTAGAGTTTCTAGGGTTTGCTCAATAAGCACCCTAAAAGGTACTACGATCAAAGTCCGACGCTGCCTTTTTACAGCAGCGTCGTAGATTATTTGACACAAAAATACTGTTTTACCCCATCCACAAGGAGCAACGACTAAGGCTCTTTTGTAGATTTTTGGATTTAGAGCGTCATACAGTTCTCTTTTAAGAGCTTTTTGGTCATCTCTTAATTGAATTTGTGGTTTAGTCGGTACGAAAAGTGTTTGTGTTTGTAGTGTTAGTGTCATGTTTTTATTTCAGATTATATTTTGGTTTTAATAAAATCTATAGTCAATTGTAAGTGACTATTTTTTTTTCCTAGACGAGTCTATTTTAGACTGTATTTCATTTTCGATAAAATCTGAGATAGGTCTTATTATTTCCTTTGTTTCTGTGAGTAAAATATCCAAATGTTTACCATCTCCTTGTATTTTTTTCTTGTTTGATTTTATTTCAACCCAACTAAGATAAGGTACAGAATTATGCTCTAAAGCTAAACAAGCTTCTACTGTAACTATTAATTTTTTAGAATATTTATTTTGAAACTCAATCCACACTTCGTATTGACATTGGACTAGACATTGAGAAAACATATGCAGTGTTCCTTGTAGATAGGAAAATCCGTCTTCTGTCTTTATTTGCCATTCTGAGTAATTAGAATGGCTAAAAGTTTCTCTACAAAAAACCTCAATTTGTTTTAATGCTTCTGTTTTGTTCATTAGCGTTAATCCTCAGCTTTAATTGTTTTGATAAAACCTAAAATAGTTTCCATTATCTTTGTTGCTTCTGGAATCAAAATATTGAACTCTTCTTTGTTTCCGCTTGGATAAAGATTATATCTTGAGGTTTCATTGTTTCTGTCAAGACTGTAGTTCCAATGCAGGACAACCAAAGACCCGCCTAACGTACCTTCTATTGTGATTTTTTCAAAGCATTTGTTTATCAATTGATATTCAGTCGAAATTTCTCGACATTCAATCAAAACTTCATACTTTTTGTTTTTTATTAACTTACCATAAGTTTTGTAAAGATAATCTTCTTTAATTACCAAAGTTCCTATTAAACGAATACATTTGTCGTCTGCGACTGTATCCCACTCTGAGATGTCCACTGTATCGTATTCGGAGATACTCATCTGCTCAAAAGTTTTTTTAAAGAAATCAGAGATTTCTTTAAGTGACGCTTTTTTTAATAGTTCCATTGTTATTACCTCAAATACAAATAACTAAATCGCCGACACAAACATTGACAAATTTCTTGCAGTCGTATCGAGAATTATTGCAAGCTTGAATAATAGAGGTATTTTCTTCAACAGAAATAATCATTCCTGACCCTTTATAAAGAATACGATGACCAATGAAGTCGCTAGTTATCGGGTCGTATATTGGCTTGTTTGTAATCGAATAAACTAGATGAGAAGTATCTATTCGGATACAATTTAATTTACCACGGTTTATTACTACTTTAAAATTATCGATAACTTCAATTACCTTAGCTGGATACGTTCCTTTAGGCGGAAGTCCTAACTCTTTGTTTGTCGCCATTATTTTAACTCTTAGTAATGTTTTTACTCTTGGATTTCATCGAGAATAAAGTTAAAAATATTTAACATTATTTTTCAAGATTGTTTGGATAATAGCCAATCTTTTTCGTTCCATATTTTGTCTGTCTCATAAAGAGTAAAATCTATGTCACTATCTTTTTCAAAATTTATCCAAACGTGAAACGTGCCTAGCCAGAGCATAGGAGGTAATATTTTAGAAGAACCTAAAATATATTCAAATTCGCATTCTTTGTGAACCCTTAATGTTAATTCAATAAAAGAATCTGATCCATAAATATATGTTGAGTCTTTTCTTACAAATTTGATGTCCCATTTTAAATCTGGGTATTTTTCTTTACAAAACTTAAATAGTTTTTCCGCTACTAACTGTGTGTCCATGTGTTGCTCCTATTTACTCTTGAATCTCATCAAGAATGAAATTAAAAATGTCTAGCATTACTTTTCGAGTTTCTCTGTATTTGTTATCAAAATAATCAGATTTTGACTTTCTAATATAATCAAATGCTATTTGATTCTCATAAGAATAGTTATTGTCTCTATCGTCAGGATTTATCCATAATTCAAACGTGCCTACATGATACGCTTCGCATGAAATACGCTTAAGCGGACTATCCAGAAAAACCTCTATTATTAATTCATCAGGAAAAAGTGGACACTGAATTATATTATTTTCAGAGTCAAGATTCCATCTTAAATTTGGATAACTTCTGTGACAGAATTCCAATATTTTCTCTGTTACTTGTTTTATGTCCACTTGTTACTCCTGTTGGGTAAATTTACTAGGAAATACCTACTGTTTCTTCTACTACGATGCCATGATGCCCGTTGCGGCTTAAAGCGTCCAAGTAAGCCATTAGCCGGTTTTCGTGCATAGAAGCTTTAATCTTGCAAGGCTTATTTCTTCTATCTATTGTCCTAATTGTGTATCTCATTTTCTCCAATCCTTTAGGTGTCTTTTGCAGTGATCTAAATGCGCTTTAAATCTTTTGGCAGACTCTTGCTCATCTGTCCCTCTGATAAGTCCTTTGTTCTTATCAATGTCATCCTGACTTGATAATTTAGCCCATGCTTTTTTAGTTTCTTTTTCCATAATCACACCTTTACTTTTTTAAACAATACCGTACAATAGGCTCAAATTAACTTTGTAGTCTTTATAGGCTTCGTTCGCATCTAATAATAAAGCCGATATAATTACTAAATAAGCCAAAATCGTTAGCCAAAAAATTACACAATATGGTCGCTTTTTTGAGTTTGTTGTCATTTTACATTTACACCTTTACTTTTTCAAGTCCACGCTGTTCTAAAATTTTGTTGTACTCCCGAATTTTAGAGTATAAAGCGTCACGTTTTTTGCGTACATTTTCCCCAGATTCTTGCTTGGAATTTCGATATTGTCCAGCATAAAAATTAGCGTAATAACTAATTTTAGCAGTGCTCATATTTGCAATAAGCTTCATGATTCCCCCTTAATTGATTACTTAAATCTTACATCATTCTGCTAGAATTGTCAAGAGATTTCTTGAAAATCTTCTTTTCTAAAACAGTAAAAATGTTCTCCTTTTGTGAGGCGATCAATTGATTCAAAGTGATAGTAGATTCCTATGGCAGTCTTAATAATCCCCAGTGGTTTGCACTGGGGGAAAATTTGACCATAGGAATTAACACGATAAATCTTTTTAGGGTATCGAGAAGGAATATATTGTCCGATCATAGGTACTAAAGACGGGAATCGAACCCGCAAAACTTAATTAAATCTACTCCTGACGAAACGCCCTTCCCTCACTCAATCTTTGCCAAGTTCGGTGGATTCGCAAATTTCAGTTTTGAAACAAAAAATAAAGTTATTTTTTGCATTAAGTCCCTTTTTGGTTGAAGGCTCCGTTTCAGCCTTTAGCTACCAAGCTACTCTAGCACTTCAATTCTATCAGGGACTCCTAAAATTGTCAATCCTATCAGGTACTTATATCTAGGTAACAATCAGAAAATGGAATTGTAAAAATGATCACAGACCCATTTAAAACAGTTTCTACCCTCAAAAGCCATTGATTATCAAAAGTTACAGAAGTAACTTTTCCGACTGCTCTCGGTGGGATAATTCGCTCCCCTATCTCTATAGGTGCAGCCGTCCGCACTAGCACCTTTTCTTTCTCAAGATCAGGAAGGCTATCAATGTGTACACCATCAGCCGATAACTCATCGATTACTGGCTCCGATTCAACTTCTACTATGTCAGAATTAGAGATCGATTCATTTTTTGGGTGTGTGAAAGTGGGACTGGCAACTTGAACAATTTCTTCTTTTATCTCTGATTGATATTCCAGAGAATCTTCTATCTCAAAAGTTTCTGCTACTTTTGGCTCTTGATAGTGCAGTATCATACCCCTTGATTTGACCTCTAGTCGTCCATAGCCAGCTTGCTCTAGCTGAGTAAGTAGGGTACGGGCGATAGATGTATTTACTTTTTCCCCATTAATTTTACGCCCGCCGAATTTTTGGGCAACGTCCCGAGGCTTGATTTGGCCTGCGCTTTTGACAATCTCCCATATCTCAGATAAAATTCCCTGTACTGGATTTTCGTCCTGAGATGTAACTCCTTGAATTGTCAAGAATTGACTGATATAGAAGTCGGTCATCTTAGCAGCTTTAATAGCTGTTTGTACAGGAATACTGTAAAGATTAGTATTATCTGGATCAAATATCCAATTCAGAAGATGGATACTTAATGTAAGCCTTAAAAAAGTCTTCATTTGCTTTCCTAGATAGGAAGCAAATGATGGATTAATCGCTCGATACTTCTTAATAAGTATCTCGTAGTGATACTTGATACCCCAGGCATAACTTTCTCCGATTTCGCTAAACCAGCAATTATGAGGATCGACAATCCCATCCTCATCAGCTTCTAGGCTAATTCCACTGATTTGATTGACCAGTGTTTCGATACACTCATCGATAGAATTAGGGTCTTCTGGCGGCTTACCAGGACGAGGATCAAGGGGTTCATGTAGCAAGAAAAGATACCGAGAAACTGCCCCATCGACATCATTAGATAAATCAAGATATTTCCTAAGTTTCTCGACTTGTATCCCACCTAATTTATTAAGTGTTTGCCCATCTAAATAGTATCGATTGTCTTTGTTTACGCGGTCAAAAGTATTTCGGATAGGGCCATTCCAGTTGCTTAAGTCTCGTTGCCGGTCGTTACCTTTACCACCTGATCGGTACTGATTTAATCCTTCAAAAAATCCCGATAATTCGTCATATACGACTACCCCACCTTGCCAAGAAGGTTGCGAGGACATCGTTTTTAAGATGCCATCAAGAGTACCTTCATCATAAAACCACCGACGCGCCTGACAGTGTTCTTTCTCATAAAGACGAGGGTTGATTTCAGCGTTTGTTTTGTTTGCCTTGCGATCTGACGCTGACATCTCTTGCCACGCAGCTTTTAGATCGTCTAGTGTGGATTGTTCCTTAGTAACTCTTTTCTGCTCGGCTAAATCTTTTCTTTTCAAAACCCGACAAACTTCGTTTTGAGTGAGAGTTTTACCAGTGGAAACCCCGCCCAAATCTGCACAATAGAATATCGGGTATTCCTTCCAGCATTCCCTTTCTCTTACAGTAGTTCGGAGGTTAATTGCAAACCGACTTCCTAAAATAGCTCCTAGTATTGGCCATAAAGAATGCAGTAATCTGATTGGGGGTTGATTTAATGTCTTGGCACGGCTTATAATCGCTTCGGCTAAAGGTTTCGGAAGTATCTCAAAAAGATCAATCTCTTTCTGCTGATAATGCTTACCTTTCAGGAACCCTTCTAATCCTGATTTGATAGCGTCCCCTTCTGCTATTTCTGTTTTACGGATTTCAATTAAATGTCGTATGTCCGATGGTTTCTTACCAGTGGCTTTTGCCCACAGATCGACTTTTTCTTGCCACTGAGTTCGGGTAATTTCGTCTTGACCAATACAGCCGTCAATAGCTGTTATTAGGTCTTGAAAAGTCATCGTTTCTTTTGCTATGGTTTCTTTTTCTTTTCTCTCTTTTATTTCTTTTGGTTTATCAACTATCGAAGTTAACAATGTATCGAGGGTTACCTTCTTTTCCTCAATCCAATTAAGAATATCTACCCCTTGAGAATCTGGTAAATGATTCCACAAAGGAGAATCTGGATAGGCATAAAGCCATTTTGCATCGGGGAAATCTTGATAAATTTTCTGGCAGTGAGCCACCCCCCCTTTGTCACGATCAGGGCATAAAATCAGATTTGCTCCCTTTAAAGCTTCTGTGTGGGACGGTTGCCATTTCTTTGATCCGCCTATATTACAAGTGGCAACTAATCCTAGAGATTCAAGCTTTTCTACTTTAGTCTCACCCTCAACTATGAAAATCTGGATTCCTTCTTTAATAGCCTTTTCTAGGCGGTCCTGACGATAAAGAGGTATATCTTTGTACTCAATATCGCCTATGCCCCACTTCCAAGTTTTACCATTGTCTGTAGAGTGCTGTTGTTTTATGTCTTTGTCCCATCTTTGCTTTTCTGTATCAAAATAATCTTTCCGGTACACACGGACTCTTAACCCATTGGCAAGAGGGGGATAAAGGAAGTATTGGGCTTTTTCTTCTTTATAGGCAGAAAATTTGGGTTCTTTCTTGAGATAGTAGAGCGGTGTACCCTCACTATCTACTTTGCTCGATTTTTCCCATCCTGGTGCGGGGTCGTAGTTTCGCTTGCATACCGAGAGTAGATTGCCGTCCTCGGCTGTGTACATATAGCACCAATCAGTCTTACCACAGTGGGGGCAAGGATTGTTTTCGTTGATCTTGACACGATTCGAGGATTGTGTTACCATAAATGTTATTGAAATAAAAGAAAAGTGTGTTGTTTACACGACCCGCCTCTGAGCGGGTTTTTTGTTGGGTGGATAAGGTGGACTAGAACAAATCAAGGTATCTGCTATTCTAGCAGAATTTTCTTGATCGGTAAATACTACACTTACACTACACCTGTAAATCCTTGCTACGCTTAGGTTTTAGATTTATGCAAAGAGTTGTAAAAGGCATTTTCGCCCTCTTTTCTGGCACTGAGTTCGGCATCAATGGGGATAGAAAGGTAGGACTTTAGTGCAATTTCAATTGCCTCTTGGGTTTTTAAGCCTAAAGCGTCTGACCTTTGACACATCTCAGCCCATAGCTCTTTTTTAACCCGGATTGACACAACTTTTATTGGAGCATCTTGATTGGCAGACATGGCTTAATTTACAGAATTTTCTATATTGTATCATAAAAGTCGAGATTGCTTGTAAGTTTTTTGTAAGTTTTTTGTAAGGTAGTGTAAGATAAAGGTATCTTATCAAAATACACTTTTATGGCTACACCACGATTCAATAGCGACGGAACACCCCGCAAACGAGTAAAAGCTTCGGCTCTGACAGAAAAAGGGATAAGCAAAATGTCCGATACTATTAAGGCAAAAAGGATGGGGCTAGGCATGACCCAAGCCGAATTTACTGAGTGGATACTAAAAGAAGGCCGGCGATTGGGATTACCTGGCACAGAATTTTCTGGGGGAGCGGTTCAAAACTGGGAGCTAAAAAATATCGCTAGTTGCCCTGATCTAGGGAATATGCGATTACTAGCTGCTGTATTTGGTCTTGATACAGATTCTTTTGTGAATTATCTTAATGGCGACTGGCCAACAATTCAGGATTTTCTAAAAGATCCAATCAATCAAAAAAAGGATTGTGTTAAAAATCCTAATTTAGTTCCCGAACTTTTTCAGGAAGCTGATACTCAAGTTAAAGCAAAGCTTGTAATTGAAGAAGTTAAGTCTCTTTACTCAAGGCTAGATGAGTTACAGAAGATGATTAAAGAGATCGATCTAGAAGATGTGAAAGCTTTTCTGTGTTCCGCCCCAAAAGATTTACAGAAAGAGGTTTATCAATATTTACAGGAGAAACTGATCGGAGCATAACAAGAAAGAACAGGGGGTTAACCCTCTGTTTTTTATTTGAGATTTATTGAAACATATCATTTGTTGCTTGATATGTTCTAACTGGAGTAAATCCTTCTTTATCTTTTCGGTTAATTCCATAGTCACTTAAGTACGGACCGTAAAGGGGAATACTTTCTAAATGCCTATAATAATCCTTTAAGTTCCATCGGCTGCCATCAGAAAATACATAAACTGTATATCCGTAAACTATTTCAATTTTTTCTAGACTCCCAAGTATTCTTTTTGAATGAACACTTCTAAAAATCTTTTTTTCTGCCTGTTTTTTTTCTTGTTCTATTTTTTCTGGACTCAGTTGTACAGGGTCAGGACAAAGCCACTCTGTTTCACGAGCAGGACAATCTGAAGAGACGAAAAAATACATAATACTCCTAATTGTTTTGATTTTTTAACTAATTATTGATCACTTACATATGATAACTGATAACTAAGAATTTGTATATCAAGTGTAATGCGCCCTATCTCAATTAATAAAACTTTAATCGTTTCTAATGCGCATCTTGCTTCTACACAGTCTAAAGACACTAATTTATCAAGCATTTGTTCATAGAGAATCGCTTTTCCCTCTTTATTGAAGCCATTAGCATCTTCTAGCTCTAATAATTTTTCGATCATTTCTTGAAGCTGAAAAGAGGCTGGCTCATTTAATATTAGTGGCTTTGTCATTGTTTTACTCCTAATTGTTTTGATTTTTAGTTGATAACTGATAGCTAATTTTAAACTAATCTAACTTAGATAGTAAAGTTTCAATTGTCTTTAGCGCATTCCCTGCTGCTACACATCCGTCTTGAGAAGCTAAAAGCGACAAATCTAAAAGCATTAGTTCAAAAAAGACTGTTTTTTCTTCTTTGCTAGAAAAGGGAAAAATATCGTGGACTTTATCTGCTAGTTTTGTGGCCATCAGTAGAATTTCGGGGTTGAGTGCATTTTTTTGGTTCATCGGGTTCTTTTAATTTATTTAGCAATTTTTTACTGATAACTGACAACTAATCCTAACTTAATCTCTCTACAAAATCAATAAGTTTTTCCCATAACTCTTTGGGAAAGTCCACACTCATTGTATCATCGTCTGTTTGCTTTGCATTTCCTTCGGTTGCTAAAGTCATTAATAGATATTTAACTTCTTTAGCTTTCGGAGTAAGTTTAATGGGTTTTGGTTCTAATTCGTCACTGGGTTTTACGCTTCCATCAGAGTCCAAAAAAGTTGGATTTTTAGACTCTATAAGGTTAGCTGCTATAGATTGAACTAATTCTCCAGTGGCTTTTATCCCTTTTTCTTCTGCCATAGCTACAGTCTCTAAAAGAACATTTTCTTTCTCTGAAAGTGTTAGTTCATTTTTCCTTACAAGATTGTGTAAAGTCGTTTCCGATACTTTACCTTCGATTGCTTTTAATGTCGGACTAGACATCGAGGAAATCTCTAAAGTTCGGTTATAGTCCGATTTTTTCCATCCTGTTTTTTCGCAAAACTGTTGGCAGGACTGTTCTTCAGTTAAGCCACCTAATTTGTCCTCGTGTAGATGTCTTTTGATTAGCTTTGCTTTATCATACACCGATAGTTTTTCGCTATCAGTGCCGTAAGAGAGCATTTGATACTCTAAATCACGGACGGTCAGACCTGATGCTAGAGGCTTAATAATTGCCAAAACATTAGGAACAATAATCTCTTGAGAGGCTAAAAGCAACCAAGCTAATACCCTTCGATGCCCGTCCATAGGAAACAATCTATCGCCGTCTGCAATCAAGTGTAAAGGTTGATAGATTACGCCTGATGCCAGTATCTTATCGGCTAGTTCTTGAATTAACTCCAAGTCGTAGGTAACGCGGGTATTCCATCCGTTTTCCCCTGAGATGGACTCGATTAAATCGAGGCTAAAGGTTAAAAGAGTTTCATCAGGCAAGACGTGCATTTTGCCGTCGTTATAAAGCCCTATTCTTGGTCCGACAAAGTGACCATTGGCTAATCTAAAAGAAATTAGCTGGGGATCGACTACGATTAACTCTCCTCTTGCAGACCCATAAGTTCTGATTTTGTCTCTTGATTTTGCGCTCATTTTGTTACTCCTCAGTTGTGATTATTTTTAGTTGTTTCTTGCTTTATTCGTGGTCCCATCAATGGGAGAATGACATAACCCTCCTCTACAAGGTAACTAGCTATAACAAGAGATTGCAGAAAAAGACAATAGTTTTTCTTGAAAAGATTAGGTATTGCTACACCTGTTAAAATCGAAAAGATAAACTGGAATATAGCAGTTTTAAAACGCCAAAAACATCCTACTTTCCTATTTGAATCAGCGTCAATAAATGCACCGCTTAAAAGACATTCTATATCATTGTCATCTGCTTTAATTACGCTTTCATAAACTCCTTCTAGTAGTTTTGATGCAAAGGGGTTTTTTGATGTTTTAAGAACTAAGCGATCAACATATTGCTTGGCTTCGTTTGGCAACTCAGCGTAGCTTAAGTTGATTAGCACTCGATAGGTCAGGTTTTTCATTTTTTTACTCCTTAGTTGTATTGTCGGTTATTTCTTTATACCAGCTTTTTTCTGCTAGAAAAATCGACGCTA
>JBIPMW010000398.1:0-3035 GCA_044376455.1 Crocinitomicaceae bacterium
AAACAGGATTAGATACCCTGGTAGTCCACGCCGTAAACGATGTGTGCTAGACGTTGGGCAGCATGCTGCTCAGTGTCGCCGCTAACGCATTAAGCACACCGCCTGGGGAGTACGGCCGCAAGGTTGAAACTCAAAGGAATTGACGGGGGCCCGCACAAGCGGTGGAGCATGTGGTTTAATTCGAAGCAACGCGCAGAACCTTACCAACCCTTGACATGTCCGTCGCGGGTCCTGGAGACGGGGCCCATCGGTTCGGCCGGACGGAACACAGGTGCTGCATGGCTGTCGTCAGCTCGTGTCGTGAGATGTTGGGTTAAGTCCCGCAACGAGCGCAACCCCCATCTTCAGTTGCCAGCGGTTAGGCCGGGCACTCTGAAGAAACCGCCGGTGACAAGCCGGAGGAAGGCGGGGATGACGTCAAGTCCTCATGGCCCTTACGGGTTGGGCTACACACGTGCTACAATGGCGGTGACAGTGGGATGCGAAGCCGCGAGGTGGAGCAAATCCCCAAAAGCCGTCTCAGTTCGGATTGCACTCTGCAACTCGGGTGCATGAAGCCGGAATCGCTAGTAATCGCGGATCAGAACGCCGCGGTGAATACGTTCCCGGGCCTTGTACACACCGCCCGTCACACCATGGGAGTTGGTTTTACCCGAAGCCGGTGCGCTAACCGCAAGGAGGCAGCCGACCACGGTCAGGTCAGCGACTGGGGTGAAGTCGTAACAAGGTAGCCGTAGGGGAACCTGCGGCTGGATCACCTCCTTTCTAAGGAGCCGGCCGATGCCGGCACCGCCCCGGGCTTGATCCGGGGGTTTGCGTGAGCGATCACGCATCCGGCCGCCGCCGGCACATCCCTTCTCGCGGACGAACGAAGAAGCAGACCGGGCTAGTAGCTCAGTTGGTTAGAGCGCGCGCTTGATAAGCGTGAGGTCGGAGGTTCAAGTCCTCCCTGGCCCACCAGCTTGGCGGGCGCGCCTCCGGTGCGCGGATCGCAGGGCCTGTCGGGCTTCGCCCGACGTGAGCCCCTGCGGTCGGCCCGTTGCTGGATCGGTTGTCTTTGGTTTCTTTCCGTCGGCTTCGAGGTCTGGTGTGTTCTCGTTTTGCGCTTGAGTGGCGCGAAGCGCGAGAGCGCACCGCGAAGGCCTCGAGGATGGGCGGAGCCGATCTTCGGGGGCGTAGCTCAGTTGGGAGAGCGCGTGCTTTGCAAGCATGAGGTCATCGGTTCGATCCCGTTCGCCTCCACCAGCTGGCTTCCCTGGTCCTTCGGGACCGGAGGGCATCTGTCTTCGTTCGTCGCCGCGAGAAGCGGTTCCCTGTTTCCCTGCCATGATCCACGTCCCTCCTGACGACACGGGGGCGTGCGGCGGGGCGTTCGCCTTCGGGCGTCTGCGGATCTTGGACATGTGAAGAGGTGAAGTGAACCGTGGACCCGGGCGGGTCTTCCTGGTGGTGGCTTTGGCCGTCGTCGGGGTGCCCGGGTCCGGAAGGGTCCGTATCGGAGCGGGATGCCGGTCCGTGGTGTGGGGGTTCGCCCCTGCGCGCGGGATGGCGTCTTGCTCGATCGAGAGTGAGAGCAAGAAGCGTCTTGGATCAAGCATGAGAAGGGCATCTGGTGGATGCCTTGGCACTGAGAGGCGATGAAGGACGTGGCACGCTGCGAAAAGCCATGGGGAGCCGCGAGCAGGCTTTGATCCGTGGATATCCGAATGGGGAAACCCCGCCGCAAGGCGATCCTGAACTGAATCCATAGGTTCGGGAGGCGAACCCGGGGAACTGAAACATCTCAGTACCCGGAGGAAAGGACATCAACCGAGACTCCGTTAGTAGTGGCGAGCGAACGCGGACCAGGCCAGTGACCGACGAGCGATAACCGGAACCGTCTGGAAAGGCGGGCCAGAGCGGGTGACAGCCCCGTACGGGTGAAGGATCGTCGGTCCTCGAGTAAGGCGGGACACGTGAAATCCTGTCTGAAGATGGGGGGCCCACCCTCCAAGCCTAAGTACTCCTCAGTGACCGATAGCGCACCAGTACCGTGAGGGAAAGGTGAAAAGCACCCCGACGAGGGGAGTGAAACAGACCTGAAACCGGATGCCTACAAGCAGTCGGAGCCCTAGGTTCGTCCAGGGTGACGGCGTACCTTTTGTATAATGGGTCAGCGAGTTGGTGTTGCGAGCGAGCTTAAGCCGGTAGGCGTAGGCGTAGCGAAAGCGAGTCTGAACAGGGCGTTCAGTTCGCAGCATCAGACCCGAAACCGGATGATCTAGCCATGGCCAGGTTGAAGGTGCGGTAACACGCACTGGAGGACCGAACCCACGCCTGTTGAAAAAGTCGGGGATGAGCTGTGGCTAGGGGTGAAAGGCCAATCAAATCCGGAAATAGCTGGTTCTCCGCGAAAGATATTTAGGTATCGCGTCGGATGATCACCACCGGGGGTAGAGCACTGGATGGGCTAGGGGGGCGCGAGCCTTACCAAACCCAACCAAACTCCGAATACCGGTGAGTGCAGTCCGGCAGGCAGACGGCGGGTGCTAAGGTCCGTCGTCGAGAGGGAAACAGCCCTGACCGCCAGCTAAGGCCCCCAAATCACGGCTAAGTGGGAAAGGATGTGGGTTGGCAGTGACAACCAGGAGGTTGGCTTAGAAGCAGCCATCCTTTAAAGAAAGCGTAATAGCTCACTGGTCAAGCCGACCTGCGCCGAAAATGTAACGGGGCTCAAGCCGTGTGCCGAAGCTGCGGGTGTGGCGCAAGCCACGCGGTAGCGGAGCGTCGCCTAAGCCTGTGAAGGGAGACCCGCGAGGGCTCCTGGAGGTATGGCGAGTGAGAATGCTGACATGAGTAGCGACAAAGAGCGTGAGAAACGCTCTCGCCGAAAGTCCAAGGGTTCCTGCGCACGGTTAATCCGCGCAGGGTGAGCCGGCCCCTAAGGCGAGGCCGAAAGGCGTAGTCGATGGGAACCAGGTCAACAGTCCTGGGCCAGCGGGTGGTGACGAAGGCCAAAGCGTGTGCGTCCTTATCGGATTGGGCGTGCTGTGGCG
>JBIPMW010000454.1:0-3031 GCA_044376455.1 Crocinitomicaceae bacterium
TCGCCACGCGCAGCCTCGATGAGCTTCGTGATCTCTCTTTCACGGCTCGCCGATGGTCGGAATTTGTCGCCTGGAAATGTCATGGTGAAGGGGTTAGATTCCTAACGAGGTAAAATTGCCCTCTTCGTACACTCGTTCGACGTACACTCCGCGAGGTCGCCTGATGACATAGCCACCCGACTCCCAAGCTTCATAATCAATCCATAGGTACTCGTGCCCCTTCTTGGCAACGCCGGTAATTGTACCAAAGGAAAGGCCAGTTCGATTTGGCGATGCCGAGAATTTAAAAACAACGGTGACTTCACCGGTCGATCCGTTCCGGAACTCGGCACCGAGAAAAAGCAGTTCTCCAGCGGCGAAGTTTCGGAAAGCAGCAACGTTGGTTTTGTACGTGAGATTGACCAGCGTCATGACATAAGCGAGCGTCAGTACACCCTTAGCCAATGTCTTTTCAATCTGGAATTCAAGCCCTGGAATCCCGATCTCTACACCCTTAACCCCGTTCTGATCGACATTGATCGCCGATCCGTAATTGGCAGCAGATCCGCCGTAGATGGTCGTCGCATAAGACTGGGTCACCAACTGAGTCTTGCCGAGCGTCGTGCCCGAGAAAGTCCACGTGAGCGGATCTGTTCCGTCATAGGCTCGGGACTCATACGAGAATACGATTTCCCATGCCTGAGGCGTAAGCGGCTTGGCTTTGGCGGCGACCATCACCATCGCGGGCTTTCCCATCGTCGCAGCGATCACCAGCGGGAAAGGGGTGCTCGGAAGATCGACCGCAGCCTGGGCCGCGTCTTCGGCCTCGGTGTACCCAGTGACAATCGCGATGCGGTTCTGAGTGCGTTTGCCTCCCTTGAGATCGAAATCCATCTCGCGAGACTCGGCGGACTCGTCGACGGAAATTGGTAGATGCGTCCATGCACTCATTGTTGGCTAGCTCCCAAATACCAATGGTTGATTTTCGCCAGTGTTCTTGGCGATCTGCGTGAGCAGCTCGTTCGACTTGGCCGACTGATCGGCCATGCGATCGAGGGCGGATGTCGTGCTTCCGATCATTCCGGCAGCAAAGCCGGAGAAAGTCCCAGCAGTCTGAGTGGCAGTGGTCGATTTGACTTGCTCGACCGTTGGAATCTTGGGCCGTTCGGGAGCAGGCTTCTCTTGTGCGAACTTGGAGGTCTCAGCGGTCTTGGCTTGCTCGTCGGCAGTCTGTTGAATCGACTTGGTTTGATCAGCAAGATCTTTTCGGAGTTGCTCGATCTGCGAATCAAATCCGGTCAGCAGTTCCTTGTTTCGGTCGTCTCGTCCTTGCTTGGTCGCATCGGCCTGGGACTGGATACCACGGTTCATCTCGTTGGCGACACCGAGTCGGCCTTGGTTGGCTCGTTGCAGATCCTCGTTGCGTTTCGCGTTGGCATCGTCAAGCGACTGTTGGCGACCGTCGGCTCGCTTGTTCGCTTCGGTATCCATCTGCTTAGCAGCTCTTTCATAGTCGACCGACTTGTCGAAAAGCGAATACAGGTAAAGCAGCCTCTTGGCGATAAAATTGACGGTTTGGTCAAAGGTTCCTTGCAGCCAGGTAAAGACCGTTCCAAATCCGTTTTGGATTCCGGTTGGGATTCCTGCCATGACATTGATCAGGTGAGCGACAAACGAAACCGCACCCTGGGAAACCGTCGAGGACAGATCCGTCCAAGCGTTCTGGAGCTTCGTGACCATCGAAAGCCAGCCCGCGTAGATGTCCCGAGTGGCGACCCGGAAGACCAATTGCAGGCCGGTCATGGCGATTTGGCCAGCGGCTTGCCATTGGCCGGACATCAAAGCGGTCTTAATCGCATCGAACACCGGCAGCACAATCGATTTGAGCTCGTTAAACTTGGCGACCAGGGAATTGACCATCTCACCCCCCACTCCAGAGAAGTAGAGAAACGCTCCAGTGGCTGCGGTGACTCCGACGATCACCAGCCCGATCGGCGAAACCATGGCGGTGATCACACTGACGATCAGGCCGAATACCGTGGCAATCGCTCCACCGATCGCAGCTAGGCCGGTCATGGCCACCGAGGCGACGGCCGCAGCTCCACCGAGGGCGAAGAGGCCAGCCAGCAAGCCAGCTCCGACCGCAGTCCACTTGGCGATCGTGACGATCAGCTCTTGGTTCTCGCCGATGAATTTACTGACGTTCGAGACCACACTGATGATCCGTTCGCCGACTGCGGTCAGCAGCGGCGCGAGGGCCGAACCGATTCTGGTTTGCAGGCCACCGATCACGCCGAGCAATCGATCGAACACATCGCCCAGCTTGGCGGCGGCGGCAGCATCCTCGCCGGACATGGTTTGCCCAAGATCTTGGGCATCCTGTTGGAGCTTGCGAATTTCCTCGGCCCCTCCGGAGAGCATGGGGACCAGGTCCGCACCGGCTTTGCCGAAGTACTCCATGGCCGCAGCACTTTTCAACGCTGGATCCTGGATCAGTGATAGCTTGTCGGCGATCGCGATGAACTGCTCGTCGGGCGACATCTTCGCGAGGTCCGAGACACTCAAGCCCAGAGCGTTAAATTTGTCAGCGGCCCCAGGCACCCCGGCCACCGCGTCGGCAATCCCGACTTGCATCTTGCGGACACCCTTTTCGAGCGTTCCGATGTCGGTGCCAGAGAGCTTGGCAGCATAGCCCAGCGAGGACACCGCCTCGGCACTCATGCCGGTTCTCTGGGCCATGTCATCGACTGCGGACCCAGCATCGGCGAAATTCTTTGCCAGTGCGACCAAGCCAGTCACAGCGACCGAACCAGCGATCGCAGCAGGGAGGCTGAGTACGCTCTTGGAAAAGCCACCCAAGGCACCTTGGGCCGACGCGAATCCTTTTCCGATTCCAGTGCCCATGGTCGTCGCGACGCCTTTGAGCCGAGCCATCGCAGCTTGGACTTGGGCCATTCCCTTATCGAACGAGCCCTGTTTGGTCGCGATCTCGACGTAAGCTTGACCGGCCTTGATGTTGGATGCCATGTGTTACCTCACCGCTGCGATCGAG
>JBIPMW010000271.1:0-3029 GCA_044376455.1 Crocinitomicaceae bacterium
ACCCTGACCTATTTGGGCACCGGGGTGAATTTCGATACCAGTCAGAAAACGGGCAAGATGGGAAATTAAACGGGGAATAAAGGGAATCCCGATCTGATATAGCCAATGGGCGAAGCGATGGCACAGTAAAGCCTGTAATCCAGGATAACAAAACAGTACCTCTAACCAGTTGCGGGCAGCGGGGTCACGTTCAAAAATGATCTTGAAATCGGCTAGGAGAATAGATAACACGAGTCTTGATTCCATATTGATCGAGCTTATACTAAACCATGTTATCACTCCGGTAAATGAGCCGTTCAACTAAAAAGCGATCGAGGAACTCCTTCTCCTAGTTCGCTTTTACTGACCTTGGCCAAATTTTGAAGATATCCTTAATTTCTCTCTTGTTTAATCTTCCTTTAACTTGGGGCTGAAAAAATGCAATTGTTTAGCCTTTTTTTGCAGGTTTTCAGCTAAAAATATGATTCATCCTATCTATCGTCACCATTGGCAATTTTTATTAACCTTGCTGTCAATTGCTGGCAGTATCAATATTGTTACCGAATCTGCCTCAGCTTTAAATATCACCCGATTGAGCAGTCTTGGCAATAGTACAACTGCTGCTAATAACTTCGGGGCAGAAATCCCCGCTTATGACCCAGCTAGTCGAAAATTATTCGTGACCGGTCCCAATAATCGTCTAGATATTGCCGATATCAGCAATCCCGCTAGTCCAATTCCCTTACCCTCGATCGATCTTAGTCCCTACGGTGCAGGGGTTAACAGCGTTGCCATCAAAAATGGTATCGTGGCCGTGGCCATGGAAGCTAGTCAGATTACCAATAACGGCAGTGTGGTCTTTTTCAATACTAATGGTGTCTTTCAGAGTCAGGTTACTGTGGGTGCTTTACCGGATATGTTAACCTTTACTCCTGACGGTAATCGGGTTTTGGTCGCTAACGAAGGGGAAGCAAGAGGGGCGATCGATCCCAATGGTTCCGTTAGTATTATTGACCTTAGCACTGGTGTTCTCAATGCCACGGTCAACACTGCTACCTTTACCCGTTTTAATGGTCAAGAGAACACTTTAAGAAATCAGGGAGTCCGCATTTTCCCCGGTCAAACGGTTTCCCAAGATGTGGAACCAGAATACATCACCGTTTCCGACGATGGAACCACTGCATGGGTGTCTCTACAGGAAAATAATGCTGTTGCCGTAGTCGATGTTGCTAACGCTCAAGTCACCAGTATTGTACCCCTAGGAGCCAAAAATTTTAACGCACCAGGTAATGGTTTGGACCCTAGCGATCGAGATGGAGGGGTAAATATTAATAATTGGCCGGTTTTTGGCTTATACCAACCGGATACGATCGCCACCGTTACCATCGCCGGACAAACCTATTTAATTAGGGTCTGCTGAAAAAGTTTTTCCTAGGGGCAGGGTGTAGGGTGTGGGGTGTGGGGTGTGGGGTTTTACCCATTTTCATCGGGTAAATTACCTAATTTTCAGGGAAAAAGTCCCGGAATTTTCCCCCCGACCACTCCCATATCTGGTACTTTTTGATTGACAAAAAGTCTAAAAGTCTTACCCAACAAGGTTTTTAGATTTATTCAGCTAACCCTAATTACTGCCAACGAAGGGGATACTAGAGATGAGGCCAGACGAGTTTCTAGTTTAACCTTAGACCCCAATGTTTTTCCTAATGCCGCCGAATTGCAATTAGCCCAAAATCTCGGCCGTTTGGATGTTTCTAGCATCGACGGACGTAACGACCAAGGTCAATATAGTCAACTTTTTGCCTACGGTGGTCGTTCTTTTTCGATTTGGAATGTCACTAATGGACTGTCCCAAGTCTTCGATAGCGGCGATGATTTTGAACAAATTTTGGCGGCTTTTTCGGCAACTCCCCTAACTCCTAGTATCTTTAATTCCGATGGTACTCCTAGTAGTTTCGATAGTCGTAGCGATAACCGCGGCCCAGAACCGGAAGGTTTAGCCGTGGGAACTGTAGGCAATCGTCTCTATACTTTTGTGGGAATAGAAAGGGCTGGCGGTTTCATGGTTTATGATATCACCAACCCTAGTCATCCTTTCTTTGTTGATTATATCAACGATTGGCAATTAGGCGATATCTCTCCCGAAGGATTATTATTTATTCCCGCTGCCGATAGTCCCAATGGTACTCCCCTGTTAATTGTTGCCAATGAAGTCAGTCGTAATGTGGCGATTTATTCCGTGAAACCTGTCCCAGAACCTAGCGCAGTTTTAGGATTAGTAACCCTCGGACTAGCTGGCTATAGTTTGAAAAAAAGAGGGAATTCCCAATTAGAGCATTTAATTGATTAATGCTCATTCTTAATTCTCCTGAATCCTGACTACTGGCTCCTTACTCCTCACCTAACGGAAGATTTTTGATTTTTGCAAGAAATCCATTAATCACATCCCGTAAAATGGTAGCGCCTCCGACCAATGGGGGCGTTTTCCCGTTTGCCAGTCCAAATGGGCTAAATCGAGGATATCGGCGGCATTTATGCCTAAATAACTGGGTGTGGCTAATCTTTGATAGGAAATAGTTAAGTTTTCTAAAGTGTGCTGCCATTGTTCTGGAGTCATCAGCCTATCAGCTAAATAAACCCGATTACCCCGATAGATGCCCACATACAATTTTCCCCTAGTTGCGGGCATTTCTAGGGCTAGATGGGTATCAAGGGGGTAAAAATCCCGTTGTGACCAAGCAAAGGCCGCTAAACTGGAGACGGTAAAAATCGGTAGCTGTAATTGTTGTGCTAGGGTTCTACCCGTGACTATACCGATGCGGGTACTGGTAAAGCTCCCCGGCCCCTTAGCGGTGGCTAGAAAGGCTAAATCAGCCCATTTTTGCGGGGCTAGGAACTGTTTTAGATAGGGGTGGAATAGGTTCGATAAGTCCCTGTCTAAGTCCCAAGTTTGTTGACGACTATCATCGCTGAAATTAGAGAGGGCCAGTCCTAGTTGGGGACTGCTGGTATGCAAGGCTAATCCATAGACAGGGGAAGACAAGTCAATCTTT
>JBIPMW010000270.1:0-3027 GCA_044376455.1 Crocinitomicaceae bacterium
GCTTCGATTACTGCTTGATGCAGTTCGGTAGCATCCTTCGGAAAGGATTCGTAACCATTCCTTAAATCGCGGCTACGGACTACTACCCGTCTTTCTTCGCCACTTGTAAGCCTTATTTGAATCCCTAAAGATAGGGATTCTTCGACAAGTTGGGGGAATCCCACCCCAAAATCTTCAATCAATTTTTGATTTGCTGAAATAGGAGCAGGTTCGGGTTCGGAAACCGCTTCTACTTTAGGATTTTCTATATCCCATTTTTTTCTGGTCCAATAACCAGAATTGTGGTTCAACGCCCAGTCTTTTTCCGATCTGGGTTTTGGAGGGTTTCTTAATGTTTTGGCTTCCCCACTGGGAAGCTGATAGGTTACGACCCGAACGGTCACATAACCGCCATGGGATCGAGATCCCATTCCGTCGGATGAAGGGGTATCTGATCCTTCGGAATAGAACCTTTCGGTTCTTTCATTGATTATTATGCCGTGTGTCACGACATAATAATCGCTATTTTCATAACGGTTGCATTCTTTTAACTTGCCTTTGATTGACAGGTAATTGCCCCACTCTTTTTCTTGCGCCTCTAGGCGCGCTTCTACGGCTCTTTTTTCCGCTTTTTCTCTTTCGGCTTGGCCGGCAATCCAAGCCTCTTTCGCCTTTTTAGAAGACTCTTTAGAAGCTTCTAAAGAGTCCAGATAATTAATGATTATCTGGTTGATTTCATCTCCAAAGCCTGCTGAGTAAGCTAGGGAACTAAAATCAATTCCCCAGGCATCTGCCCACAGACTTCCGTCTGTGGGCATTTCCACAGACGGTAAATATAAACCAGCGTAATCGCCAGTCAGTTGAGCCATTTCTGGCGTGACAGGAATGGCTGCCCAACTGGCAGTGGGGAGAGGGACGAGGCGGGGTTCAAACCCGTCATCGTACCAGAAACACTCCCCTTCTTGTACCGCGATTACGCGGGTTTCAAATAAAAGACCTTCGTCTTCAGTGTCAAAGGGGATGTCTGCGAGAGTGATTTGAGGTTTCATTGTTTTAATCCTTGTGTGTCTTGTTTGTCTATACTTATCTTACAATATTCTCCCAGTAATGTCAACTATCTGGGAAAATCTTTTTTCTGAACGTTTGTACTACTTATTAATCCCAAATAGTTGATAATGATAACCGATAACCTTAATCTTCTATGCGCCAATCTGCATTTGCTACAGCATCATCTTATTAGGTTTCACTTCGTTGAGTACTGATTGGACAACCTACCTTTTTATCTGTTTTACACACAAATATTCTCTATTTCCGTCAGAACGACGGAAGTTCAATTCGGTAAATGTTCCACACCTCCAAGATGGAAGCAATAGTACTTTTGGGTTTTCGTGTCCTTGTGATGTAAGGTAGTGATTAGCTTTGTGGAGTGTTTGACCTACTCCAAACACTGCCATTCCGATTAAGGTAGCAATCAAAAGATACGATGCGTTCTCTAGCCTTGCAATTGTTCCTAGTATTTTTCTGGATTCCTCGTTCATGCTATCCTCATCAGTGCCTAGAATTGAGCCGCTAGGCATACGGGAAAGGTTCCCGTTTCGGATCGGCTAGGGCTTTTGTAAAAACAAACAGCCTAAAACATTTGAGGGGTTAGACTCATCCCGGACGATTGCACCGGGGGCAAGGCAGTCCGTCCGTCCTTGTTTACTAGCGGCCGCCGCCACTAGCCCAGAGACAATGTAGAAAGTTTCCCCGTCTGCATCTGGTAGCCCCTCAATATCCCCGTAAATAACGGTTTCTACTGGGATACCGTCAATGGGTTCTGCGGGTTCGTTGGACATTTTAACTCGCGGGAGAATCCCCGATGCGGGAATTTCCTTAAGAATCACAATCTTCTCTTTGTTTCCCAGAAACTGTTTCTTTGCATCTTGGGTGATGCCAGCTTCTTTGTTTAATATGGTGATAGTGTGAGGGGTTGCGTTGATGATCATTTTTTACTCCTAAATAATTGTTAGCTGACAACTGATAACTGATAACTAATTTATTAATCACAAACTACCCGAAAACCAATATTACGCCAGCGACATTTTTCAAAATAGTAACTGAGTTGTGCCGCACAACATTCATAGGAGCAGGTATCGAATCCGCCCCCACGGGGAACGTTTTGACACCATTCCCAGACGTTGCCGTGCATATCGTACAATCCCCAAGCATTGGGTTTTTTCTGTCCCACAGGATGAGTTATTAATCCAGAATTATCTTCGTACCAAGCGTAATCTTTTAGCTGATCGAAATCATTACCAAAGCTAAATAGGGTTTCTGTACCAGCGCGACAAGCATATTCCCATTCTGAATTTGTAGGTAGGCGATAGTTTTTCCCTGTTATTCGTCTCAATTTCTGGTAAAAAGCTATGGCATTATCATAACTAACTTGTTCTACTGGGTTTTGGGGTTTGTTCATAAAATAAGAAGGATTAGTTCCCATTACCGCTTGATATTGTTCTTGGGTTATTGGATATTTGCCGATTTTAAAGGTTACATTCGGAATCTCTATCATTTCAATCTCAATCATTTTCTATCTCCTAAATAAGTTGTTTTTACTGATAACTGATAACTAATAACTATTTTTTGAGAATGAGTTTAGGCTTTTTGTTAAACTCAACTGGCAGGTTTTTTTGCCGGCAGACAGTCCGGCAATCTGTCCATCTTTTACCTACCTTAGCAAGGTAGGAGTCTTGATTCCACTCCACCTTGTACCCCGCCTTTTCGCAGGCTGTCTTATAGGGAAGCTGAGATTCCTTCTGTTGAGCAGTAATCTGCTCTTCTTCAGCCTTTTTTAAGGCTTCTAGCTCGTTTTTCTGAGACTTGAAGGCTATGGCTTCAATTACTGCTCGATGCAGTTCGGTAGCATCCTTCGGAAAGGATTCGTAACCATTCCTTAAATCGCGGCTACGGACTACCACCCGTCTTTCTTCGCTACTGCCACTCGTAAGCCTTATTTGAATCCCTAGAGATAGGGATTCTTCGACAAGTTGGGGGAATTTAGCCCCA
>JBIPMW010000456.1:0-3023 GCA_044376455.1 Crocinitomicaceae bacterium
TTTAAAGGGAGAGCTTATGTCGCTAGAAAATAATCCTGTATCGAAAACCAAAGTCTCGCACGATCCTAGTCCTGAGATAGCTGCAGAAGTCACCGTGAGTACGGCTTCAGCGATCGTGATATCAAAGGATGATCCATATCGAGTGCTTGTCGCTGACAGCGAGAAGCACCCAAAACCAGTTATTCCGGGTGGAAAAGTTGAAGCTGAAGATTTGGCATCGGATGCGGGCTCGCCCGGACTGAATTGTGTGCTTCGTGAAGTTAAGGAAGAGATTGGGACAGATCTACTGAATCCGACCTACCTCGGCAAAGCCGAAGATCCAGATCGGGATATTCGCCTCGTGCCTGCAAAGAAGGTTGCGTCGGCTGTGGTCGAACCAGCGCTACCGACAGGAATCTCCGCGGATGCGACGGTACGAGCGCACTATGGATGCCCTGACTATATCTTCGTGGGTCAGGTCGATGAGGCGGCTTTGACGGATACTGAAGAGCTGAAAGGGCGCCGCTTCATTGATATTCGAAAGATCGGTCCAGGGGATCTCTCCGCGGGTCACGACGTGATTGTGCTTACCTATCGGAAAATGTTGGACGCAGGCGCTTCTAAGTTTCCACCGGAGTCACTACGCCATTTCAATCTCGAGCGAGAGGCTTTCACCAAGCCTGATTGAGGTAACAAATCAGGGCAGCCGGATCGCCGTACGCGCCGCTTCCGGCGACCGCTGCCTAAAACGTTACCTCTGACTGATTATGCTCACAGCTAAAGAATATCACCGCACACTTCCATCGAAGCGTATGGCCTCCGGGGCTGTGCTTCGCAATCTTGCGGGTGCGGTTTTGGTGGTTGAGCCGTCGTATAAGAGCCTTTGGGAGCTCCCCGGTGGCGTCGTTGAGAGCGGCGAATCACCATTAGCGGCGGTAGTTCGTGAGGTACGAGAGGAACTCGCGATCGAACTTGACGCGAAGGCGCTCACACTCGCCTCTCTCGATTACTTGAACGAGACGGACGAGCGAACCGAAGCCCTGCAGTTTCTTTTTGCTGGACCGGCGCTGAACGAGACGCAGATCCGCGCCATCAAACTGGCGAAAGACGAGTTGAAGGGCTATGCGTTCCTCTGGCCGGAGGATGCGGCGCAGCGCCTTGGGTCAGTTGTCGGGCCGAGGCTGCTTAGAGCAATCGAGGCGATTCGTTCGCAATCGGTGGTATACTGGGAAGACTGAAGGGAGGTAACAAGCCGAGCGAGGGGACTCGTTACGCGCGCCCCTCCTCGAATCGTTATACACCCTGCGAAAACTTCTATGACCGAATCAAAGATTGAAATTGTTAGAGCAACCTGCAGCGATATATCTGAGGTCAAGCGGTTTATGTTCGAGTTTGGTCCGACCGAGCACAATGTGGTGGTCGACGAACCGATCAGCCAAGAGTTTGATCAGATAAGTACCGGGGACACCATTTGCTTCAAAGCACTAATGGCAGGTCGTTTGGTCGGTATTGCCACATGCAATACGCATCGTAAGTTTCCTAAATATGAAAGCTCTGACCGTAAAATTGGTTATTTGTCCCAGAATGTTGTGTTGCCGGAACTGCGTGGCAAGGGAATCGGCTCAGAGCTAGTCAGAGCTCGAAAGAGCTTCCTTTTGGACCAGGGTGTTCAGGCAATTTACGTAACGCACCACGCAGACAATCTTGGTTCTGCGGGCGCACTACAACATGCGGGATTTGTTGAAGTGGAGGCATATCCTGATCCAGAAAAGCGTCTGGTAGGATCTCGAAAGACAACTGTCAGAAGATTTGAATTAGAAAGGGTTGTATAACAATTAAATCCAGCCGACGCGCTTTGCGCGCTGCAGATTGTAGCCGTTAGCCCCAAAGATAATCATCCATGAGCAACACAACCGCCCAACAAGACTCCGTCGACCTGATCAAGCTCCAAGAGCGACTCTTTGTCGTTGAGAACGAGCTTGCTGCCATACGCAATCGCAATTATCGAGTGGAGTCGAATAAGGCATGGGAGAAAAGCCGTGTTCGGCTCTTCTCCATCACCGGCATTACATATGTGACTATGGTCTTGGTGTTCCTAGTGCTTGATTCCAGTCGCCCATTTGTGGACGCACTTGTGCCGACCACGGGATTCTTTCTCTCCACTTTGTCGCTCTCCTTTCTACGAGCGCTTTTAGAGGAGCGCCCGTCTCGATAATTCTAGAATCCGATTCGCCTCTTCGGTGGAACGTGTGTCGTTTCGCTCATGAGCTGCCGGATTGCGTCGAAAACGACCTTGAATTGGGAATCATACTTTTGCTCAAGACCGTTCAGTCGGTCGCTCAACTCTGCATTTGAGGCGACAAAATGCCGAAGTTTGACAAACGCTCTTATGATCTGGATGTTTATCTCGACGGCACGCTCGCTCCGCAGCACACTTGAGAGCATAGCGACGCCATGTTCAGTGAATGCGTATGGGGCTGTTCGCCGTCCTCCTCGCCCCTTTGAGGTCACAATTTGTGACCTCAAAGCTGTAAACTCCTGAAAGGATAGCTGAAACATAAAATCAGGGGGAAATCGTTTAATGTTTCGTTGAACAGCTTGGACGAGAACCTTGGTCTCAACTTCATAGAGCGCTGCTAGATCTTGATCCAGCATCACCCGCTCCTCTCGGATAATGTAAATGAGAGCTTCAATTCGATCGGTCACGGTAGCTTCTCCAAATACTAGAGATATCGGGAGATCTACGAAAATGTTGCGTGATAGGCTAACAAAGCTATCAAGCGGAGGCGAGAACGCCCCGCTCATAGCAACGTTATAGCCCCAAGAGTAATTATGAGTTCAAATAGAAAGTTCATTGTAGGAGTAATGGGACCTGGCAAAGAATGTCCGGAGCATATAGCTCGGGCGGCCTACGAACTAGGAACACTGATCGCTCAACAAGGTTGGGCAGTCCTTAGCGGCGGTCGCGACATGGGTGTAATGGAGGCCGTGAGCCGTGGTGCTAAAGAGGTAGGAGGAGCTACAATTGGTATTCTGCCGACTAA
>JBIPMW010000388.1:0-9626 GCA_044376455.1 Crocinitomicaceae bacterium
CAGCCACTCGCCGCGAAACGCCTTGGCCTCGGCATCCACGCTCAGGCGGCCGGCGGCGCGCTTGCGCTGCGTGCCCACCAGCAGGGCCCGGAAGCCCTCGAAGTCGAGCTCGGGCCGGTTGAACTGCTGCAGGAACGTGGACGCACGCAGCCGCGCCGCGATGTTCAGGGCCGCGTTGCGCCGCTCGATGACGGCCGCCATCTGCAGGTTGTTCGACAGCATGTCGGCCGCGCGCATGGCGTCGTCCTGCATGCCGGCCGCGCGGTCGTCGGCGGTCACAGCGTCACGCGCCGACCGGGCCATGCCGCGCAGGCCCGTCACCTGCCGGCGAAGCTGGGCCAGCAGGTCGTCGATTTCGGCCGGGGTGATGTCGGGCATCGCCGCGCGCATGGAGGCGGCAGCCTGGGCGTCGTTGTCGAGCTTGGTCGCCGCGGCGCGCAGCACCCCTGCGAACTGCTTCGCGCGGGCCACGGCATCGTCGTGGGGCTTGAGTTCGTCGGACGCGGTGGAGGGGTCGGGGGTTTCGCCGCGGGAGTAGCGGATGTCGGGGTTCGTCGGGTCGAACGTACCGCGGTTGTCGGTGGCGGACTTGATTTGCTCGGGGCGGAATGCGACGTAAGCGCGTTCCCCAGGGAAGTCGTCGTAGGTGACGATTGCGCCATCGTGCCCGCCGCGTTTTGCAGCCTTGATCACATCGCCGATCTCTGGGCCGCGACGCCCAACGTGGCCGATGTACGGGTTGCCGATGCTCAGATAGACCGGCATCACTTGGGCGCCCGGATCGCCTTGCACATAAGCCGCCGCGGCCTCTGGGTTTGACGCGAAAAACGCCCCACGCTTTCCGGTATTGAACTCGGAAAATTCGGCCGTGGTCCCGTGATACACCACCAGCGGCCTGCCTTCGGCATCAACCACCTTGGAGTCGCCAAACCAATCCCGAAACGCCTTCGTCCCGGTTTGCGCCACGTCCCGACTAAACGCCGGCGCCATCTCACCCATGCGCCCACCCTGCGCCGCCTCGCGCAACGCCGACACCGCCATCGCCCGGAAGTCCGCCTCGCTCAGCGTCAGCCGCTCGCGGGCAAACTCGAACGTGCGGTAGGCCCAGGCGCGCACCGCCGCGATGATGCGCTGCACGATGGGCAACTCGGGCGCGTTCTGCACCAGGTAGGCCAGCTGCTCCTCGCGCACCAAGCCGGCCGGAGTGTCAGCAGGCACGGCCGATCGCGCAGCCTGCGCCCACTCCTCGCCGCGCGCGATGGCGTCGTCAAGCTCGGTCAGCACCGAGTCGAACACCTCGCGGCCGAGCATGCGCTCCATGCCGACGTGGACGCCGACCTCGTGCAACAGGATGCCGCGGGCTTCGAGCTCGGAAACGTTCTGCGCCACCACGTAGACCATGCCGCCCGGCGCCGTGGCTGCCTTCACGTCGGCCGGATGCGGGCCGCCAGGGATGTCCTTCGGCGTGGCGACGATCTCGACCTGGCCGGACTGCATCAGGGCGTCGGAGTCTCGGCCAAAGGCGGTTCGGATCGCGTCGGTCAGGGCCTCAGTCGTCTGCCTGGGCCCATCGCCCCGCGAGTACTTGAACGCCTGCTCCCCCGCCTTCACCACGTCGCCCAGCGCCGCGTCGGCCTCGGCCTGCGCCTGGTCGGCCGCCTCCAGCGCCTCCCACTTCGGCGCCGCAGCGTTGCGCTCCTCGACCGCGCGCGCGGCCTCCACGTCGGCCAGCGGCTGCTCGTCCGGCGAGACGTTGCGGTCCATCGCCGCTTCCACGTCCTCGATCGTCGTGGTCCGCCGGCCCGGGTCCATGCCGACGATGGCGTCCACATCGACCGCGCGCCCGTCCACGGACTGCGCCACGGCCGCGCGCAGGACAGCCTCGCGGGTTTCCGGGGCCAGGGATGCCGCCACCTCGGCCGCCGTCTCGGGGGCGGACTCGGCAGCGCGGATGGCGTCTTGCAGGAGCGCGCCTTTGTCCGGCGCCACGGCATCGCCGAACATGTCGGTCTGCTTCGGGTTGCCGGCCGCGGTCAGGCGGTCGACGAAGCCGGTGATGCCGTCCATCAGGCGGCGCGGGCTCTGGATGTTGCGGCCGATGAACTCCAGCAGCATCAGCGCCTCGGGCGTGAGGCCATCGCCGAAGGCATCTACCTGGGCCAGGTAGTCGGCGACGCGCGCGCCCTGCTCGCGCAGCTGGTTGAACTTCTCGACGGCCTGCTGCAGGTCGGCGGCCAGGTCCAGCGGGTGCAGGTTGCCCGCCGCGATCTCCGCGCGCATGTTCGCCACGACCGGCGCCGTGCGGCCGATGGCGCTCGCCAGGTTCCGGCTGCCGGGGTCCATGGCCTCGACCAGCCGGCCCAGCACGGGCGAGTCGCCGTAGGCCCGGAACAGCATCGCGTTCGACAGCCGGCGCTGTCCCTCGGGCGACAAACGGCCGTCCGAGTCCATGACCGCATTGCGCTGGTTCTCGGGCATCGACTCGACCCACTTGCGGATCGCCGGCCGGTTCTCGGCGCCGTCCAAGGCGCCATCCTGCGCGACCTGCAGCCGCGCGTCGCCCAGCCGCTCGGAGTCGACCTTCGACTGCTCGAGCGGGCTCATGACGGTGGCGCCGCCCTCGTTGGACAGCATCGCCGCGCGCTTCACGTCGACCGCGCGCGAGAACTGGCGCACCAGCACCGGCCGCTGCATGTTGCGCACCGCGTCCGGGTCGATGCCGAGATCGGCGAGGCGCCGCTCCAACTCGGCGCGGTACTCGCCGGCCTTGCCGATCTCGTAGGCGCGCGTGATGAACAGCGTGCGCCCGTTGCCGCCGACGATGCGCCCGTCAGCCGCCAGCGTGGGCGCGCCGATGTCCATCACGGGCGAGTCGGCCAGCACCAGCGCCGGGTCGAGGTTGTTGGCCCGCTGCTGGATCTCGGCCTGGTATGCCGGGCGCGAGCGGTCGCGGAACTGGTTGTCGGCCTTGTCGACCGTGGCCTGCAGCGTGTCGGCTTCCACCAACGTCCAGCGCGCGGGCTCGTACTCGTTGCCCACCCGCACGCGCGTCTCGTTGCCGACGATGGCGCCCTGTGGCGCGGAAACAACATCGCGCATCGGGTCCGGCGTGATCATGCCCGGCCTGGCGCGCCACGCCCTCCAGGCATCGCCGGCCGCGCCGCCGATCACGTGCACGCCGCCGCCGAACGCCGTGCCGAACGCGATGTTCGCCATCGAGTCGACCGCGTCGTAGTCGTCGCCGAGCGCCTGCCGGCCCGCGTAGTAGAACGGCTCCAGCGCCAGCGTCGAGATGCCGCCATCCACCGCGCCGACAGCAGCGCGCGCGCCCGTCCTGGCGCCCAGCGTCGCGCCGGTCTGGGCTGTCGCAACCGTGCCCCGCATGGCGCCGATGGTGCGGGTCCACGGCACGAAGGCCGTCGCCAGGTTGATCGGGTCCACGATGCCGGCGCCGAACATCGCGGCACCGCGGGCGACCGAACCAAGCTCCCACGGGGTGCGCTCACGAACGTCCTTCACCGCCGCGAGCTCGCGCTGGCGATCGACGATCGTCGCCCACTGGCCGGCCGTGTACTCGTTGTCCTTCGGCTTCAGCACCATGCGAACGCCGCCGCCGCGATCCTGGCGGATGGCCTCTGCCTCGGCCGCCGTGATGCGGCGCTTGTCTTCGGTCATGCGCGACCGCACGAAGTCGGTCGCCACCGGCCCGTAGGACTCCAGCCACGCCTCGCGCGTCGCGGCGCTCATCTTCTGGCCGAAGGTAGGCGCGAACTCCTGCAGCGATGCGCCGGTCGTGCCGGCTTCGTCGGTTCCCAGATACAGCGGCACGGTGCCCCCTTCAGCGGGTGTTTCTCAACCGCTCGTAGGCGAGACGGTCCTGGTCAAGCATGGTCGGCTCACGGCCCAGCTGCTGCCGGAACTCCTCGCCGGTGCGCGGCAAGGCCGAGAGCTTGCGCTCGGGCACGGCCTGCAGCTGCTCCCATGTGTAGGTCACGGGCCGGCCGGCCTTCGTCACGGGCATTTTCACGCCGTCTTCTCGCACCACGAACAGGCGCACGCCGGTGTCGTCGTCGGTGGTGTGCCACAGCGGCCGGGCCTTCACGACGCTGGTGAAGGTCGCGCGGGCCTGCTCCGGCGTGCGGGCGCCGGCAAGGTCGGCTGGCACGTCGATGTCTGCCAGATCCTTGTCGACCATCTCACCCATGCCCTTGCGCACCTTGCTCCAGTCGACGCCGCGCGGGATGCGAACGGTGTCGCGGAACTCGTAGTGGCCCAGCAGCATGCGTCGGGCCCGCTCGACAGCGTCGTCCGCTGATGCGCCTTGGCCTACCTGCTCGTAGGCCATCTTGCGGATCATCTGCTCGTAGCTGCCGACCATCCCGACTGACTGCTCACCCATGAACGGGATGGTGCGAACGAAGTCGACGACGGCCTCCTGCGCGCGATCCTTCACCACGCGCTGCGAGTCTGCCGGCACCGATGCCGCGAGATCGGACTCCTTCACGCGCGCCAAGCGCGAGACGGTCTCGCGCGCGGCCTGCGCCGGCAGGTTCGGGATGATCAGCAGTTCGCTGCTCACCTTGCCCTCGCGCGCCAGTTCGTTGAACACGCGCGGGAAGTGCCGCCCGTACTCCATCTCGAGCGCCGCGATCAGGTTCGCCGAGTCCTCGGGCCGCGCGGCCTTCATCGCCTGCGCCTGCCAGCGGTCGGCCATGGCCGGCGACAGGATGCGCGGCGCCTGGATGCCCAGCCGCTGCTGCTCGGCCAGGCTCGCCTCGATCAGCTTCTCGTTGGCGCGCTTGCGCTCTTCCGGGTCCTGCGTCTGCGCCACCTGCTGCATCAGCCGCTGCACGGCCGGGCTGGTCGCCGCCGCGTAGGTGACCGGGTCGGCCTCGCGTTGCCGCAGGACAGAGGCGGCCGCCTGCCGCAGCGTCTGCTGGCGGGCATCAGCCGCCGCGTAGCCCTGCCCCACAGCGGGCGTCGCCGCCACCACAGCGGCCTCGATCTCCTGCACCGGGGCCGTGCGGAACGACGCGATGTCGCTGCCCATCTCGCGCGACTGCCGGTACTCCGCATAGGCCCGCGCGCCATCGGGGCCGAAGGTCTGGTCGAAGTAGTCCATGCCCAGCGGCGCCGGCTCGACGCGGCCGTCCTTGTGGCCCGCCATCAGGTCGCCGACCAGCCGGACGCCTTCGGCGCGCGCCAGCGACGACTGCTGCGCCACCCGGGTTTCGGCATTGCCGCGCAGGGTTCGGACAGCGTCGGGGTCCAGTTGCGCCGCAGTGGCCGACAGCCGGCCGGACGGCGGCTCCTCCGCGGCCAAGGCCGGATCGCCGGGGCCGGCAGCCTTGGTGATTGCCGCGACGTAGTTGCGCGTCTCGGCGGGCATTCTCGACAGCCAGTCGCCACCAGGGCCAGCATCGGCCAGCGCCTTGCGCAGCCGCCCGGGACCGCCGTTGTAGGCGGCCAGTGCCTTGGCGTAGTCGCCGCCGAAGTCCGCAAGCTGCTTCTCGAAGTAGGCACGGCCGAGCGCCTCGTTGTAGGCGGCATCGTTGCGGTAGCGCTGCTCGTCGAACGGCAGGCCCGCAAGGCGCGCAGCCTCGGGCGCAGTGTCGGGCATGACCTGCGCGACGCCGATGGCGCCCTTCGGTGACACAGCCGACTGCCTGCCGCCGGACTCCTGCTGGATCAGCGCCTTCCACACGTCGCCGAACCGCATGGCGCCAGGCTCGCCCTTGCGGGTGGTCGCAAAGCCGTTCTCGCGCAGCCAAGTGCTCGGGTCGTTTTCCACGAACGCACGCTCGCGGGCCAGCAGCATGCGCTGCTTGATGCGCTGCGCCTGCTTGATCTTCTCGCCCTCGCCGATGTCGGAGCGGGCCAGCAGCGGCTCCACGCGCCGCGCGATGATCTCGCTCACGGCCTTCGGGTCGCGCCACGACCGCGAGACGAGGATCTCGTCGTTGTCCTCGCCCACCACGTTCTCGGCGTTCACCTTCTCGGCCGTGGCCCTGAGTTGGTAGCTGTAGGCGTCCGTCTGCAGCCGGGCCTTGATGCGCGCCGCGTGCTCCTGGAAGTAGCGCTTCCCGGCCGGGGTGTTCATGCCCTTGGTGGATTCCTCGACCCACTTGTCGACATCCTTCCCGATCTGCTCGCGCATGTCCGGGTCGCCGACCTTCCACGCCTGGAGACGCTCGTTCTCGCGCTGCTGCCAGTACACCTGCCCGGTCGCAAGCAGGTTCGGCACCTGCGCTTTGTCCAGTTCCTCGGCATCGCGGCGGGCCTTGTCCTGCTCGCGCAGGGCCCGCTCCTGGGCCTGCAGGTCCATCTGCATCGCCAGGCCCGCAGCACGCTCGCCGGCTTGCCCGAGGTTCTGCATTGCCGCGCCGATGGGATCGGCTCCGCTCACGCGCGCGATGGGCGCCCCGCCGTCCTGCTGGACGCGCCGCTCGTAGACCGGAATGCGTGCCATCAGCCGCCCCCCTTGACCGGTTTCTTGCCGTAGTAGGAGCCCGCCGTGCTCGCCGCGTTCAGCAGGGTGCTCGCCGCGTTCAGGTAGCCGGCCGTCTGCGCGCCGCGCCCCTCCCATGACCGGATGTTGGCCTGGTCGTTCAGCGCCTGCTCTCGGCTCATGGCGCCGTAGCGGATGGCGGCCGAGTCCATCTCGGCGCCGTAGATCGACTCGCGCAGGCTGTCGGCGTTGAGGCCCGCCCCGGCCTCGGCGCTGGATGCCACCTGCAGGCCGATGCGCCGGCGGATGTCCTGGCGGAACAGCTCGTCCTGCGCCGTCGCATCGCGCAGCGACATGTCGGCCGCCTGGCGCATGCGCGTCGCCCCGGCCTCGGCCGCGTTTTTCTGCTGCTGCCCGGAGTAGACGGCAGCGCCAGCCGACATGGCCGCGGACGCCGCCAGGATGGCGATCTCGAATCCACTCATTACCTGACCCTCGCGTAGAGACTCACGTCGCGCCCATCGGGCGTGAACCTGCGCATGCCGCCCGGCGTCTCGCACTCGAAGCCCAGCAGGCGCGCCCACCGGTGCCCGGCCTCGAACTCCCGGTCGACCAAGGCCTCGATTCTGCGGTACGGCAGCTGCAGGATGAACCCGCGCACGGCCCGGGTGATGGCCATCATGTGCGGGCCGGCGCGGTCAGAGAGCAGCGACCACACGCAAGCCCGGTCACCCCACAGTTCGGCCGCGCCGCCGCAGCCCAGCACCACGTCGCCGTCGAGCGCCGTGAAGGCCGGGCCATTGGAGAGCATGCTCGCGTAGCCCGGCTGCGAGAACTGCTGCTCGAAATAGGCCTGGGCCGGCTGCAGGCGCAACCGCTCCAGGTGCTCGGGCCTGAACGCTTCGATCCTCATCGGGCATCCTGCGCGACCACCTGCGGCGCCAGCGCCACCAGCGTCACCGCGGTCGGTTGATCGTTCACGAACATCATGTAGGCGTCGGTCGTGTAGCCGTCCGGCCAGGACACCACTTTGTCGCCAGAAAACAACGGTACCGGCGCGCCCATCGGGTCGGCCGAGGTGCGGAACTGCAGGTCGTCGAGCGCGCCCTCAGCGCCGCCGTAGCGCCCGCCGCCGGTGTTCAGGAACCGCAGCACGGCCTTGTGGATCCGCTTCGTCTTGCCCTGCGCCGTGCCATCGGAGGCGCCGGCTTCCAGGCGCATCGAGCGGTACAGGCACGGGCAGGGCAGGCCCACATGCACGACAGACGCCGGGCGCTGCAGCGTGACCTGACCGCCCGTCACCACGCGCTGCGGATGGGGCGCGCCGTCGCTCAGCACGTCGACGGTTTGCCCTTCGAGGTGCGCCAGGCCGGAGATCGTCGCCGCCGGAGCGCCGTCATAGGTCAGGCCCGAGTCGACGTAGAACTGCCTCGACTGCGGGTCGCCCTTGCGCCAGGGCCGCTCCATGTACTCGACGTAGCGCCTGGTCACGCCGTCGATCGTGCGGCGCACCACCAGCCAGAGTTCGTGCCTGTCGCCCTCGGCCGCCTGCATGACGGCCAAGCTCTCGACCACGCCGTCGCCACCGATCGGGTGCCGGTGCCAGCCGCGGACCTTCTGCTCGTTGTTCCAAGTGAACCCGATCAGCGCACCGTCGCCGCGGATCGCCCACACGATCGGCGTCGGCTCGGGCGCAAACGCCATGTCGAGCACGCCAGTCTGCGTGATGTGGTCAGCCTCGACCGTCGTCTCGCTCGACTCGTAGCCGTCGCCGCCGAAGTCGTAGAACGTTTCGCGCACCACCAGGCCGGAGCGCTGCACGAACAGGGTGCTCTTGCCGTTCTTGACCGGGGGGATGGCCTTCGACCCGAACTCGCTGGCCACCCTGGAGCGCCGGTTGTTCGGGCCCAGCGGCTCGCCGTTGGTGAGCTCGCCGATCGCGAACTCGCACCCGGCCGTGCCCACCAGCAGGTCGCGGTCGGGCGCCAGCCACTGCACCGCGTTGATCTTGCCGGAGTTGATCTGGACCGTGAACGCCGCGTCGGCCGTGACCGTGTTAAAGACCCGGGGCGAGTAATCGGTGAAGTCGGCCGACACCGAGGCCCAGACCTCCTGCCCGCGGGCCCACCACATCCGCTCGCGGAAGAACGCCACCTGCGATGGCCAGCCCTCCACGCCGGACCATGCCGCATGCGCCCAGCGCGCCGTGGCGTTGCCAGAGCCCACCACCTGAGAGGGCAGCCGCTCGACCACGTCGGCGGTGACCTGCGAAGTCGACGTGAAGCCCGTGATCCGCACGTAGCCGTAGCCGGCATCACGGTAGAGCCACTGCACACCGGTGTCGCCGTCGATCAGCGCGCCCTCGCTGTGCACGGGGCGGCTGGAGCCAGTGTGCGCCGAGTTCAGGGCCTCGTAGGTCTTGCCGTCGCTGCGCCGCCGCTCGCCGGCCGTGATGGCTTTCCCCGGCTCCCAGGCCGGGATCGCGTTGAGGTCTTTCGACTCCAGGAAGAACAGCGACCCCACGTGCGCGGCCTGGAAGATCGCGGCCGAGGCGATCAGCGTGATGCCCGCCCCGGTTTCCGCGCTCGCGTAGACCGTGGTGCCTGTGTCGTTCAGGGACTTCCACGGGCCACCCAGCGCCGAGAACGTCACCAGCGAGAACGAGGTCGCGGTCAGGCGCCGCAGGATCCGGGGCTGATAGCTCGGGTGCGCGATGTAGAGGAAGTCGCCGGACTGCGCGAACCGCAGCCGGGGCGTGCCGTCCTGGTTGTAGAGGTCGCCGATCGCGTAGGGCGTGACGACTTCAACGGGAACACCCGACACCTCAAGGCGACCGCGCCGCAGCGTGACCGCGTCCCAGGTGTAGAACCGGCAGTAGAAGTTCCCGAACTCGACGATGTAGGCCTGGCTGACGCTGAACTCGAAGACCTGCAGCAGCGGGCGGCCGGCGGCCGAGGCCTTGACCTCGGCGACGAACCGCGTGCCACCGCGCCGCACGTGCGGGCCCTGCACGGTGGGGATGAAGTTCTCCAGCCTGCTGGCGCCGTTCGAGTACTTGGCATAGTCGACCCGCCCGTCGAGCATGGGCGAAAGCTCGCCCGCATTTAAGTTCGCGGTGAAGGGCGATGCCTTTGCCATGTCAGAGCACCGTCACGCCGGAGGGCCACAGGCCGCCATC
>JBIPMW010000381.1:0-2996 GCA_044376455.1 Crocinitomicaceae bacterium
TATTTGTTCTGGTTCGTAGGCTCCGATTACTACTGCCGCACAACCATCACCAAAAATACTATGAATGATAATGTCATTTAAATCATCTTGAAAAACGGCATTAATAGAACTTAATTCTAAACAAATTACTAAAGCTTTGTGTTCGGGGTTAGCTCTTACATGATCACAGGCTACTCGTAAACCATTCATCGCGGCTGCACAACCCATAAAATTAACTGGCACTCTAGCAATGTTGCGTCGAAGTCCTAAACTTTTAATTAATTGAGCATCTATACCCGGGGCCACAAAGCCTGTACTGGTGACGAATACGATTAGACCAATAGAATCCTCGATCTTTTCTGTACTCAAAGGATTATGATTTTTCTGTTGCTCCGATGCGGCTAAAATAACTCTTCTCGCCACATCTTCTGCTAGGGGAAGCCCATATTTTTCGTACATTTGCATTCGTTGTTCAATAGTTCCCTTTTCTCGGCTAAAGTTAACAGTTTCTTCGGTTAATAAATTAATCGCTAGATGCCTAGTGTCAATCCGGGTATGTTCGTAGATTTTTTCGATACGATGTTGATTCTTCTCTAGACCTTTGAGGTTAGCTAAAAATTTAGCGGCATCCGTTTGTTGGACAAGATTGCCCGGAGTGCCAGTGGCGAGACTTTCAATGACAGGTAAAAACTGAGAAGATTGCATGGCAAATATCAGAACCAGTTTGGGTATAGTGAGGGTTTCTGTCAATCAATTCGAGAGAAAGTTAGGGGAAAGTCTGGGTCTTGATTATATCTACAAGATGCCGAATAATTTTTCTGAAACTTTCCGCCAGAATTTCTGGTTTTTGTCGGCTCAAATTGAACCAATACCAGCCCAACCTTTGACAATGTAGTCTAGGGTTGTTCCTAAGGCTTGCGGGTGAAAATGTTCTTTCAATAAGCCCAACTCTTTCTCTTTGGCTAATCGCGATGGCACGGCTAGATAGTGTTTAATTAGTGCTGGTAGGCGGTCAAAAAAGAAGTTTTGAGGTGTCGCCCATTCAACTCCGAATTTTTCCGATTCTTCCCGGACAATATCTTCACTGATGATATTGGCAAAACCGCTTTTTTGTTGGGGAAGAACGTGATGCACCCGATGGGGAGCCAAGCCCGCCGAGAGAAAACAGTCAATATATTTATTACCTACCATGGTCAAATCGTAGGAATTTTTAATCTGCATAACTGCCCAATCTTGGGTTTCCCATTGAGGTGACGCCATAGGATCTCTTGGCGGTTCTTCGGCTTCAAAATCATGACTAGCCACAATCATAAAAGTGCTAATCCAGAGGGTAAGGAAAAACTGTGCTAACCAAGCCCAAAATTGACCGTATAGACAAAAGATAACCAGTTCGATTAATAGTAATAAGTGAATACCAAAACTACCTAAAAAATGGGGGAACCCCAGCTGCCAACTGCCATACATATCCTTAACACCTGCTTTAAAAGCGAGGATACATAATTCTATAATGCGAGCAAACATTCCCGTAACCACATGGCCTATTTTATGAAATGTATGTACTGGCACTCGATAAAAACGAGGCAATTCTAACATGAAGGTGAAAACATTCTTTTTGATATCAACATCGGTCTGGGTAAAGGGATGATGCAGTAAAGTATGACCGTCTGTTACTACTAAAGCGAGGGGAACGTAGTTAATATCAAAAATATTGGCAAATACCTTGTTTAATCCTACTTGTGGCCGATGAATTAGGTAGTGACCTACCCCTGCTAGGGCAATTCTTAGCATAGCGATGAGAGGCACAAATAGGTAAATCGGCATATACTGTCTGGCCTCTAAATACAGCCCTTGCACTACAAAATAGATCAGAAAAAGACAGATACTGATCACATTAAACAGAAAATCCATGCGTTCTACTTTCTGTTTAAATTCTGGAGAGTAAACTCTGGCTTTAATCTTATTAAGCAATTGTTCTGGGTTGCGGAAATCATAGCGAGGAGTATCCCGCCAACCATTAAAATGCTCTTTAAATAAGAAGGCAGGAGCGTTGTATTTAGGATGAATATGCTCTGGTCTTCCCTGTTGTCCAAGGGAATATTTTTGCAGGACTTTTTTGACTCTTTCAGGATTGGGATGAAAGATATTGACAATTGTGGTTATATCTCTGTTCTTGGTACGTCCAATAAAAAATTGTCCCCCCGGATGCTTGGCAATAAATTCCGTGAGATCATAGGCTTCTCCTTCATAAATCCAGACATTTGGCAAGGGTGTACCGTCGGGGGGATGGGGCGGTGGTTCGTTATCTCCCTGTAAGGGGGGCGGCATGAAGGGACTGACTCCACCTTGATTATGGGGCGCCCCCCGGCCGGCATCTGTGGGCGGCAATGAGGGCATCACTCCTGACTGATTAGGAAATGGTGTTGGTGCTGGGACGTTTTGGGGAGTATTGATTTTTTGTTCTGAGTTCATAGTAAATTTTCATCCTCGTTTGACTATATTTTCTCTGGCAGAATCCTGACCTAAGCTGGCGGGGAAAATCAAGATAACGCTCTCTTAAGTCTCTGGGGTTGTGTAGATAGGGATTGACCGAGTAGGATGGAATCTAAAAATGTTTTTTTGAGAAGTGCTAAAGGTAAATTCCCAGGGCTTATAGAGGGAAATAACTATGTTATCAGGGAAAAATTAGGAATTGCCAAAATTGTTGTATCTCAAAAAAACGGTATAAAAGTTCTTCGGCAACCATGACATTTCTGCTCTTTGGTAAGCAGACAAGCAACCGAAGAACCAGACCAATTAGGACTGACTACGTTCAAAGACTCGTAAGATTAAATAACCCAAAGCGGCAATTTCTGGCGGTGAGTTTTGTAACATTCCCCCTAAAGCTTGAGCCTGTTCATCATTACCGAGTAATTGTTTTAAGAGTTCTTGATCTTGTTCTGTTAGACGCGGTAGATTGGCCTGTCCTGCCCCAGCCGGTGCAAAGGGCTGCGGTGTCCCCGGAGGACTGTTCTGGGGTC
>JBIPMW010000218.1:0-2990 GCA_044376455.1 Crocinitomicaceae bacterium
CAAGTACTGCGCATTCAGGGTGGTGAATTTCAAGAATACCTGGAATCGTCTTTTTCAGAAGTAGGCACCGATGAAAGTATCTTGCTCACAATGTCCAACAAAAGAGCCAATCAATGGAATCGCGAAATAAGAAATAGGGTCTTTTACAGAGAGGAAATACTAGAAAAAGGGGACCTCTTGATGGTCGTAAAGAACAATTATTTTTGGCTAGACCCCAATTCCAAAATGGGTTTTATAGCCAATGGTGAGTTGGCAAAAATCGATAGGGTTAGGCGTTTTGAAGCGCACTACGGATTTGAATTTGCTTATGTAGACCTTCGCTTTGTAGATTATCCTGATCAAAGCGCCTTGAGTTGTTGGGTACATTTGTCGAGTTTAGCCGAAGAAGCACCGAGCCTCACCAGAGATACGTTGCGCAAACTATTCTATGCGATTGAAGCCACCCATTCGGATATCAAAAACAAACAAAAACGCTACCGTGAAGTACTGAAAAATCCGTTTTTTAATGCTTTGCAAATCAAATATGCACACGCGATAACAGTGCATAAAGCCCAAGGTGGACAATGGGCACATGTGTACATAGACTACGGATTTATTCCAGAGGAACGCAAAAATGACCAATATATCAGGTGGCTATATACATCGGTTACCCGCGCCAGTGAGAAGCTTTATTTGCTCAATTTCCCAGACGATTATTTCCTAGAAACCCAAGATTAATTACCCATCCAGGCTTTGAGGGCCTTTTCTTGTGAGCTATTGAGTTGGGATGATTTGATAACTGAATGTTGTACAAAGAAATTTCGGTCTACCTCTGGGATGAAGCACTCTAAGATGCGTCCAGATCGTTCAATGAGCAGGGTTTTGTTTTGGTTTTCGTGGTAACTGAGCCAGTTGTCTAGCTGAGGTAAGGCTCTGACGTTGTTTACGGCAATGATGAGGTCGCCAATGGATAAGCCACCAAGCTCTGCAGGTGATCCTGGGTAAATGTGTGTAATTTGCCAATCTTTACCGACCTGAGAAGTTTTCATGCCGAAACGGGCTTCTGCATAGCTTACAGCTGCTTTTTGCTGCAGTTCAAGACCAAAGTAGTCCAAGGCCTCAGAGAGTATTTGTTCATAGGGTGCTGTACCAAAAACAAAGTCTTTGAAAAATTCATTCAAGTCGAGACCCGAAAAATTTTGAAGCGCATGCTGATAATCTTGAATGGTATAAGCCTTTTTCTGACAAGCAAAATCGTAATAAAGTTGTCTCATGATGGTTTCAAGGCCAACTTTGTTTTGGCCTGCTTGTCTTAATTTCATATCGGCACATAAGGCCAGTAAACAACCTTCCGTGTAAATTGAAACTTTTCGGCCAGGCGCTCCGGGTACATAACCATCTAGCCAGGTATCAAAGGATGCATTGGCAACACTCATTGAAAATCGGGCAGGATTGTCCAGGTGCTTTTGAACTTGTTTGCTGAGTTCTTTGAGGTATTGTTCTAAAGTAAATACGCCACTTTTGAGTAAATAGAGGTCACCCATGTAGGTGGTGATGCCTTCATAGATGAAGCCAGCTTCCGAATAGTTTTCTTGCTTGAAATTGTAAGGAAACAATTCAGCAGGTCTGATAGATTTGACATTCCAGACATGATATAACTCATGTGAACTCACGCCGAGTAATTCTGTATATAGTGTCGTAAAAACATCGGCGCTGGGCCCTAATGTAATGACTGTTGAATTCAGGTGTTCTACGCCATGATATGCTGCATGGGGTAGAGATTGAATCAGAAATGTAAATTCATTGACGGGAAACTCACCGAAATCTGCAATTTGCTTACGCGTAAAAAGCTCGAAATCTTGAAGTACCTTGTCCCAAGGAATGAACTTTTGGTTGTTGAAGCAAATGTGAAAAGTAGTGCCCTCAACTGTATAGCTGCGTCGCTCTATTTGCGCACTGCAAATAAATGGACTGTCTGCCAACTGATCAAAATCTGTAAAACTTGCACGGTTGTTTTCAAAAGTTACGCCTGCAGCAATTGCATATTTTTCAGGAAGATGCAATTGAAGTTCAATACCTTGTTTCTCTTGTGGATTTGCGTAGATAAAACAATTGACCGGATTGATGTAAAGTTGCTGTTCGTCGAGATAGCTTGAGCCAGCATTGAGTTCTGCTGCGTAATAGCTGTATTCAATTTTAACATAAGCTGAAGCCTCACAATCCACCTTCCAGGTGTCTTTGCGCGTCTTGCTGAGCGCAAGCCGCTCGTTTTTGTCATTGAAAGCGCGTAATCCTTTGATATTTTTAGCAAAATTCCCCAATTCATAACGTCCTGGTCGCCAACTCGCCAATTCCAAAAACAGCTCGGCTTCAGTTACTGGAATGAGTGCCTTGAACTGAATGTATCGCGTTTGGGGTTGGTCGCAGTAGACGTCGTAGCGGATCATGGGTTTATGCGTAAAGTTCTGCCTGTAATTGGGCGATTTTATCGTCGTTGAGGTAGTCGTCGTAGTTCATCATTTTATCGATAATGCCATTTGGCGTCAATTCGATGATGCGGTTGGCAACCGTACTCACTAATTCGTGGTCATGGGACGTGAAAAGCAAAGTACCTTGAAATTCTTGCATGGCATTGTTGAGCGCCGTAATGGATTCAAGGTCAAGGTGGTTCGTAGGCTCATCCATCAAAAGTAAATTGGCTTTGGCCAACATCATTTTGGAAAGCATACACCGTACTTTTTCACCACCGGATAATACAGTGGCCATTTTCATGGCTTCTTCACCCGTAAAAAGCATACGGCCTAAAAATGTGCGAAGATATACTTCCTCGCGTTCTTCGTCGGTGAGTGCATATTGACGCAACCAATCGATGAGGCTCAATTTTGCCTCAAAATAATGATGGTTATCGTTAGGCAGGTATGCTGTGGTGATGGTGGTTCCGAAAGTAAACTCACCAGTATCGGGTTTGTTGGCGCCTGCTAATATTTCAAAGAAGTGTGTCAGTGCAACGG
>JBIPMW010000448.1:0-2990 GCA_044376455.1 Crocinitomicaceae bacterium
AGCGGCGTGTTGAAGCTGTAAATTGTCAAGATAAACGTAACTGCGAAGTTCTACACCCAAGCTAATTTCTCCCTCTCTGGTCTATCTTAAAAGTTATGGGGACAGTGATAGCTTCTGCCGCCCTATCGATCGCCTTGAGGCTACAGTTAGACCTAAAATGTCTTTAAGTCCCGTTTCTGTCCTCTGGCAAATCCCCATTCCAACCCCGGAGCGACGATTAATCAATCCTTAATTAGGGCTTAGGCATTACCATGTTTAACTATAGTATAGAATTAGTGGCCTTTAAATTTACCTGGGGAGAAGCGGTAAAAAAACTATAATTATGGGGACAAACTGAGGGAAAAACCAGCATGACGATTCTTTTAGGGGGAGATATCGGGGGAACTAAAACAATCCTGCGTTTAGTGGATTGCCAAAACTCAGCCGATAGTCCCCAACCCCGGCTAACTACTCTCGATCAAGAAATTTATCCTAGTAAACAATACCCCGATCTGGTGCCGATCGTCCAGCAGTTTTTAGCCCGACAAGTCACTATTCCCTCGGTGGAAAAAGCCTGTTTCGGTATTGCCGGTCCAGTGGTTAACAATAGTTCCGAATTGACTAATTTAAGTTGGTTCCTAACTGGCGATCGCCTAAGCCAGGAGCTGCAGATTGAGCGAGTAAAATTAATTAATGATTTTGCGGCGATCGGTTATGGGGTGTTAGGATTAGCCCCAGAGGAGCTGCACAATCTACAGTCGGCCCCGGCAGTACCAGAGGCCCCGATTGCGGTTATTGGTGCAGGAACTGGGTTAGGAGAGGGTTTTTTGATTCCTGTCTCGAAAGGTAAATATCGGGTGTTTGGTAGTGAGGGTTCCCACGCCGATTTTGCCCCTCGATCGAGTTTAGAATATCAACTATTAAATTATCTCTTGGAACTCTATAATAGCGAGTGGTTTCTGGGCAAGGAATCACTTCTATCTATCGATTTCTCCACGATAGTAACTATAGTCAGTCATCACCGGCCATGGCGGAAATTTACCGCACTTGGTTAGAAGAAATGGGTAAACCGCAAAAAACCGTCGATTTAGCGGCTAAAATTGCCAGTTTTGCCCAAGATGACTCGGATTATCTCTGTTATCAAACCATGAAAATCTTTGTCGAGGCCTACGGTGCGGAAGCGGGCAATTTAGCCCTCAAGTTGCTTCCCTACGGAGGATTATACATCGCGGGAGGGATTGCGGCCAAAAATCTTCCCCTAATGACCGAGGGTAGCTTTATGAAGGCTTTTCGGGCTAAAGGTCGGATGAGGGAGCTATTAAGCAATATTCCCGTTTATATCGTTCTTAATACCGAAGTGGGACTAATGGGGGCAGTTTCCTGCGCTAGTCAGCTTTGAGCGAGGGTTGACTGGATTTTACCAACGGCAGCAGCGATCAAGGTAAGCGATCAAAAAAATGTTCTCCATCACGGTTTTCCTGCCCTTGGCTGTGCTTGGGGGGGCTTAGATGTTATTTTTGGGGTTTATCGACAAAAGCCGCTATAAAGCCGAAAAAATGCCGAGCAACAGCTAGAAAAAGCCCTACTGTCCTGTTAGGAAAAAATGTTAAATTGCGACCGGGCCAGTTTTGCCGACAAACTGCACTGGTGCGGTGATGGAAAACAGCCTAGGGCAGTTGCTCTGGCTGGGGGGTCAATGCTATGATTAGGAAGACTTTTGCGGGTATAGTTCAGTGGTAGAACGTCACCTTCCCAAGGTGAATGTCGCGCGTTCGAGTCGCGTTACCCGCTTCTGACGACAATTGATGTAATATATGAATTAAATGGCAAGATGGGCATGAGCAAGTTAACCCCTTTGGTTGTTAACCGTCCCGTCAAGCTGCTCGAGGGTAAAGATAATCCTATCGCTACCATGAAACTAATTATCGGGGGACGTTACCAGGTTATTAAACCCCTAAGTCAAGGGGCTTTTGGTCAAACTTTTTTAGCCCAAGATAACTATCGCCGCGGCCGTCCTCAATGTGTGGTCAAACAGTTAATGCCCCAAGTGGTTAACGAAGTTACTATAGGATTATTTGAGAGTGAGGCCAGAGCTTTAGAAAAACTCGGCCATCATCCTCAAATACCGCAATTTTTCGCCAGTTTTCAGGAAAATAAGTCTTTTTATATCGTTCAAGAATTTATCGATGGTCACGATCTTAGTCAGGAAATCTCTAATGGTAAGCGTTTAGAAGAGAGTCAGGTAATTCAGTTATTAAAAGATATCTTGGAAGTTCTGGCTTTTGTCCACCAAAATAATATCATTCACCGAGATATAAAACCCAATAATATTATCCGTCGCCACGAGGGCAAGTTGGTTTTAATCGACTTTGGTGGAGTCAAACAAGTGGGGACTCAATGGCTAAAAGCAAAACAGACCAGTGTGTCCATTGGGATTGGCACCCCTGGTTATATGCCTAGTGAACAGGCGCAAAATAAACCGCGATTGTCTAGCGATGTCTATGCCGTGGGAATCATCGCTATTCAAGCCTTAACCGGTCTCAAACCGACGCAATTTCCCGAAGATGCCGAAACCGGAGAAATCGCTTGGCGCAATCAGGCCGATGTTAGAGATGATCTAGCAGTTATTATCGATAAAATGACCCGTTATGACTGGCGCCAACGCTTTCCCTCGGCAGCAGAAGTTTTAGATGCCATAAAACAGTTACTGCAATTGCGTCACCAACAAGCTTTAATCAGGGAAATTTCACCAGAGGATCTGTTTTATCGCGGTAACGCACACCTCGATTTGGGGGAGCATCTGGAAGCAGTTCAATTGTATCAGCAGTCCCTGCGAAAAAAGCCCAATTTTGTCAATGCTTGGTATAATCGGGGTCTGGCCTTGCAAAGATTGGGGCGTTTTCCCGAAGCTTTAGGGTCTTTTAATCAGGTAATTCAATTAGAGACTAATAATGCTCGGGCTTGGTTTTATCGCGGCATCGCTTTAGCTAATTTACGACAAATCAGCGCCG
>JBIPMW010000419.1:0-2989 GCA_044376455.1 Crocinitomicaceae bacterium
GATCATTGCGGGAACAGGTGTTCGTACGCTTGGTGGTAACGGAAATATCAACATCGACGTCGACGCTGGTGCCTTGACCGTGAACTCGGTTGTTACGGCTCATGGTTCAGGTACCGTTACGCTGAACGCGGATGCCGGAGCGATTGCCATTGCAGCAGTTGTTAGCTCCACCACCGGTTCGATCTTGATTAGTGGCGATTCCGTCAATCAAAACGCAGGTGGTAATATCACCACTGGCGGAGCTGGAAACATTTCCGTTTCCGCCGACAATGGCGACATCACCATGGCCGACGGTACCAATGCGACCACTACGGCAGGGGCGATTGATTACAACGCAGGCGGTAATGTCTTACTGAGCCAGTTGATTAGCACCTCCGGTGACATTCTTGTTACAGCCGGCGGGTTGATTTCCGACAACACAGCTCTGGAAACTCCAAATCTAACAACTTCGGGAACTGCAACCTTAATCGCAGTGCAGGGCATTGGAGCAGCGGGTGCCGCTGATATTGATACCGCAATCGGAACACTGATTGCAACCAACAGCACTTCGGGCGATATCTTCATTCACGAGACCAACGGCTTGATCATTGCGGGAACAGGTGTTCGCACGCTTGCTGGTAACGGAAATATCAACATCGACGTCGACGCTGGTGCCTTGACCGTGAACTCGGATGTTACGGCTCATGGTTCTGGTACCGTTACGCTGAACGCAGATGCCGGAGCGATTGCCATTGCAGCAGTTGTTAGCTCCACCACCGGTTCGATCTTGATCAGTGGCGACTCCGTCAATCAAAACGCGGGTGGTAATATCACCACTGGCGGAGCTGGAAACATTTCCGTTTCCGCCGACAATGGTAACATCACCATGACGGATGGAGCGGTTACAAGCACTGGTAGCGGGGACATTAACTACAATGCATCTGGTGTAGTTGCATTGAGCTTGCTTAATAGTACCTCAGGAAATGTAACAGTAGTTGGTAGCAGCATCACCGATAATGACGACCTCTTAGTCCTCGGCGACTCGTTGGATGTGCAAGGAGCCAACGTATTCCTAACAGCAGGGAATGGTAGCATTGGGTCAGTATCTGCAAGCATATTTCGAGAGAACATCAATGCGATTGAAGTAGTTGCCAATGGAAATCTGGTTGCGAACGCAACGCCGGGACTAATCGCCTTGAGTGCGACTGTTACAGGAACGGTATTACTGACTGCAAATACAGCATGGATTGAGTCGACCGGAAACATCAATGTAGTCGGAGCAGGATTTACGGTAACAAATTTGGCACTCATGGCCGATTCAGATAGTGACGGCAACGGCACACTTACCATTGGCAACACTCTGAGCGTTGCTGGTGATCTCCGAGTCGAAGGTGCCAACATTGTCGCGGCGGATGGATCAATCGATTTGGCCGCGAATCGACTCATGGTTTATTCTGGCCAATCGGAAGTCATCAATGTCACAACAGGGCAATTGGATGCAACCACGCGAGGTGATTTGACGATTCTATCTACAGCGGCCATCGAGTTGATCGATTTGGGTAAGCCCTATTTTGATCGACCGGTGGATCGCGACAACGTAGCATTGCAAACATTGACCAACAGCGGATTTATTCGCGTTGAAGCTGCCGGTACCATCACGGTCTCGGACGATGTCATTGCTGGCAATGACTTAATCCAAACAAGCACGGGCGGTATCACCCTTATCTCGAATATCGCTAACGGAAACATCATCATCAATGATGTGATCCTTGCCGACGAGGGCGAAATTTTGATCGAGGCGTTTAACGATATCGTCGTAGGCACTACCTTAAGTCCTAACGAGGCTGTGATCCCAGACATCAATCCAATCGCAGATACAGACAATCTTGTTACGATCACAACAGCCTCGGGAACTATTATACTCTCAGCGGGAACTGTTAATGGTATTGAGGTTGCCGGCGGTTCCATCACGACTGCGGCCGCCTCTCAAATCATCGCAGGGCGTTCAACCGGTTCCCTTTACGCCCCTGGAATTGACGGATTACCTTCTCCATCGGCAATTTCAGGCGGAACGGGTGTTGGAAACATTCTCCTGCAAGCGATCAGGGATGTTGCCCTTGATGGATCTACCCTGGGCGGAACCGGCAACATTACTGTTGCTGCTGGCGATGACATCGATCTCAACGAAGACATTTCTACCGGCGGCAGTGGTACCGTTTATCTAACAGCTTCCAATAATTTTGCAGACGCGATCAGCGGTGTAGACATGCAAGCGGGTTCGAACATCACCACCGCCGGTGGTAATGTACGAATACTTGCGGATAACGAGGGGGATATCCTTCTATCGAACATCAATGCCGGTACGGGCAGCGTCAGCCTGATTGCCGAACGATCCATTCTGAACAATCAACCAATCTTGGCAGGAGTCAACGTACAGGCGAATGCTCTGCGGATGGTTGCCGATGCCTCGCTGACCAATGCAAGCAATCAAATCGGGGCGATTGGCATCTCTGATGCTGGCAATCCGAACCCTGACTTGAATATCAACGCGATCGACACAACGGTTGCTATTCTCTCCGCTCAGAGCGCTGACGGGATCTACGTTCAGGAAACCGACTCAGTAACCGTTGATGCGACGGGCGACATTACTGTTCAAGAAGTTCGTTTCAATTCAACGCTCACCGCAAGAACTGATCTGAGCCAAGCGGACTTGGTCACCACCGATGGTGGAGTCATCAAGTTGGTGAATCTGGCTGGCGACATTACGATCAACGATGGAAATGCAAATGGCTTCGGCGTTCGCACATTCGTTGCAGTGCCACCGTCAACCTTGGGTGGTGACATACTTGTTCGCGCTTTCCGCGATGCGATTATCAATAGCGATTTGCGAAGTAATACCGTTGGAACTTCTGGACATATCACGGTTCAAGCAGGTGACGATATCGATCAGAATGCCGACGTAACAACGGCATCCTCCGCTGCTGGGACAGGTACCGTTTCACTGACAGCG
>JBIPMW010000418.1:0-2985 GCA_044376455.1 Crocinitomicaceae bacterium
TCGGGGGTGACTGTGCGCCCCTGTAGCCGCCGTTGGCGAGGCACATTCCAGGTTTGGGCGACCCACTCACACTCTAGGGGAGTATAGGGCAAATCCTCTGTGGTGTTTTCCACAATCCCCAGGGTGTGGGGAGTGGGTTGCGATCGCTCTTGGCACAGTCCGAGAATTTTCGTACTGGGGACAAACTGAAGGCGAAAGCGATCGCCCAGTAGTTGACCTTCGGCGGTGGGTAGAAGGTCGAAGGGAATTTGGTGCAGGAACAGGTGGGGAATCAGAATTAACTCAGTGATGCCCTGGAGGTGCTGTTGGATGAGGGTATCGAATTGCAGGCGGGTTGCCAGTTCTTGCAGACGAGTGGCCATAGCTTGGTGCCACTCATGCCGACGCTGCTGGCGGGATTGGGGGGTCTCTGCTTGATTAATCGCAATGTAGGGGATAACCCAGTTGACGACCAGCCAGTTTTGCAAGTCGTTGGCGGACTCCGGGGGATTGGGAATAGTGTGGCAGTTGACCCATTCCCCGCCATCCTGGGCGGGGCGACGCAGGACAAAGATGTGGGTATGGGTGGCGGTGGTATAGAAGCTGAGGAGGGCAGTCTGGGGGGATGGAAGCAGCGCCGTTAGTTCATCGAGTCGGGGTTGGGGTTGGGGTTGCTGAAGTTGGGCGGTGATGGCATCAAAGCGGTAGAGAGCGTCCCAGGCTTGACGTTCGGCGGCTTCGGCGGCCTGGAGTTGTTCTGTGGCAAAGCTGGCGCGGGTGTTACCGATGGGGTAGGGTTGGGGTTTCTGGGTGAATCCGGGCTGGTCGAGGGGGTTTTGACGGAGTTGGGATTGGATCTGACGGCTATCCTTAACCTGCTGATACCAGGCTTGTATCTCTGGGGGAACGCGCCCATCGGCGTAGAGGTCGCCCACAGCGATCAGGTCGGCGAGGCGTTTGGAGCGGGAACGTTCGACGGTTCGCAGCGCCAGGGAGAGGTCGCCTTGGTTAACGGCGGCTTGGATTAGGTTTTCATAAACACCGATGGACTCGCGGACAATCTCTTGGCGAAGGGCTTCACTGGTTGCCCAGGCGCGGCTTTGTTCAACGGCTTCCACGGCGACGGTGTAGCCTTCTAGGGCAATGTCCCACCAACCCTGCTGGAAACCGAGATTGCCTAAGTTGCGCCCAGTTATCAGGGTGTCAGCAGGTAAGAGAGCGGGGTTGAGAAAGGAAAGTGCTTCTCGATAATTGGCGATCGCCCGTTCTAGGTTGGCTACCGGCTCTTTCCCTAGTTCGGCTTGGGTGCTGTAGGCTACGCCCAGATTAGTGAGGGTTTGGGCTAAATCCCTTTCTAATCCAGGTTGGCGGCGGATGGTGGTGGCTTCGGTATAGGCGGCGATCGCCCGTTCTAGGTTGGCTACCGGCTCTTTCCCTAGTTCGGCTTGGGTGCTGTAGGCTACGCCCAGATTAGTGAGGGTTCTGGCTAAATCCCTTTCTAATCCAGGTTGGCGGCGGATGGTGGTGGCTTCGGTATAGGCGGCGATCGCCCGTTCTAGGTTGGCTACCGGCTCTTTCCCTAGTTCGGCTTGGGTGCGGTAGGCTATGCCCAGATTATTGAGGGTTCCGGCTAAATCCCTTTCTAATCCGGGTTGGCGTTCAGTTGCAGCACAAAACTCGTATCCATAGACGGCAATGGCTAGGTTAATGAGTGGATTACCTTTAGGAAATTCATAAATGGCATCAGCAAGACGATAGAGGAGTACCCCTATTTGGTAAGTTTCCTCTGGACTGGCTTGTTCCTTGGTATCATTTCCCCAAGCACGGAGGAGGTTAACTAAGTTTTCATCTAAGAGATGGAGGTTATTGTCGAGCAGGGGATAAATTGCTTGGCCGTTTCCGTCACTTTCTGCGATAGTTTGCAGTAGGGTTTGTAAAAAACTGATGTAGAGGTTTTGGTTATCTCTTGGCGGGTCTAAAATTTGCTCTAACTGTTGCGCCATATTCAGCAACCATCTCCCTTCATTGCTTTGTCCTTGCTGTTCTAATAAGTCTGCATACTGCTTCATCACAGCGACTAAGCCTGCATCAACTAATTCCGCGTTAGCCTCTAATAGCGCTGGTTCCTGACCATTTTCGCACTGGAAGAGCGCTTGGATTAGGGCTAAGTAAGCTTCTATTCTTGCTTCGTTCATGATTGGTTTTAGGTTTTAGTAGGGTGCGCCCTTCGATAGCGTAACGCACCAAATAAATTAATGATAGATGTGGTGCGTTACGACGGATTGTTAGATTTAAGTTTAAGCAGAAATTGTCGCCGTCTAACGCACCCTACATTTTACCATTTGGGGATGGGGAGTGAGTGCGATTATCTGTAGTGCGATCATGGATTTTAAGCTATAATCAAAGATGTTGATTTATCCCATGAAGTAACAATGTTATCGATTAATCTAGTAACGCACCAAATAAATTAATGATAGATGTGGTGCGTTACGACGGATTGTTAGATGATTGAGTAGGGGCGAAGCATTCGGACAATAACCTATTACTGAAACCCTAGATTTCCTATCCGAATGCTTCGCCCGTACCCCGAATTTTTCTCTAGCAAACTCAATGGGGATGGGGAGTGAGTGCGATCATGGATTTTAAGCTATAATCAAAGATGTTGATTTATCCCATGAAGTAACAATGTTATCGATTAATCTAGATCGAGAAACCGAGAGCTATCTAGCAGACATCATTTCCGAAGAGAATATTAGCTCAGAAGAACTTCTGAAAAAACTCATTTACGAACATTGGCAAAGCTTAAAACCGCGTAAAACTTTATCACAACGCCGGGGAGGTCATCCTCAGCATCTTTTAGAAAATGCTCCACCTGATTTATCATTGCGAGAAAACCGCAAAAAAGTAGTGGCAGAATATATACAAAACCATCATCAGCAACATCATTTATGACAAATTATCCCCCAAAAATTATTACAGAATCAATCAACCAATTCTCTAACTTCA
>JBIPMW010000274.1:0-9508 GCA_044376455.1 Crocinitomicaceae bacterium
GATAAGACTTTTGGACTTTTTTCCCCTCAAAAAGTGCCAGCCATTGCGGGGATCGGGGGAAAATTCAGGTACTTTTTCCCTGAAAATTAGGTAGTTGACCACCTCAAAACTGGTAAAACCTCACACCCCACACCCCACACCCTGCCCCCAGGAAAAGCTTTTTCAGCAAACCCTATATAGTATAGGGCATAACATCAATGTATAGATACCTGCCCGTCAAGTCAATTATCCAAAGATTAAACTTAGGTTAAAATTAACCATTGAGGCACACCGCCTTCCTTATCAATGTAGGTAATATCTTGGTCAATGCCAATGCCATTAACTGGTTCACCAACGTAAGACTGTACCATTTGATAACTACGAACCGCCACCGGGGGAACGGTACTTTCTGATTGCCAATAATGTTGAAAAGGCAAATCATAGAGTTGCTGACTATTCAAAATCGAATTAGCCCCCACATATAACCCGGGTAAATAACCCGCGCCTGCGACAGCATTATACCAACTTGTGCAGTATTGAATTACCGCTTCGGCTGAAACTTCAGAACTAATTCCTTCCAGATCTAACCAAACATTTACTTTCCTGGGAAAACCCACTGAAATTGCATTATTTGCCGCATTATCGCCGTAGGTTGTTCCCAATTGGGCGGAAGGAACCCAACCAGGGGAAGAAACGTGCTGCACAGGCATTAACGCCAGTCCTCCTTGTAAAATGCTAAGAGCTTCTTCGTAGGTTAAATCCCCCGGTGCTTCTCCTGCACCCAAGGAAAGATAACGGAGACAAAATTTGTAACCCTGACTGGCAAATTTTTGGGCGGTAGCTTTGGTAATTACAGAATCAGCATCAAACCCCAAAGATTGATTGGGCGCACTTTGAATAATTCCGGGTAATTGAGTCATAGTTGATGTCTCCTTGAGCAAAATTCAACTAAATTGATGACTTATTTATGAATGACGATCGAGCAAGAAATTAGTACTGGTTAGTTTCGTAGGTTGGGTTGAGGAACGAAACCCAAACACTCCACTGATTATGCCTGACAATAGACATTCATCATGTGGTGTCAGAATCTCATGGTGTAAAATCCAAGGCGGCACCGGTAACAACAGTGAGCGAGGAAGAGGAATCCGATGCAATAGGAGACCCTACATTGGGGACTAACATCTTTGATTGTGGATTATCAGTTGCCAAGGTACTCAGGAAAACACCACCTGAACCAGTTGCACACATATAATTCAGATTGGCATCAGCAATGATCGCCCAAGGGGACCCTGAGATAGTTGCATCCTGTTGGGCGGCATTGCCCACCGTATTATTACTGACATCAACAACCCAGATACTGCCCATAGAGGAATTAGAGGGGTTGGACGGAGCCGTGGCAATAAAGATTGCTCCATCTGGATAATTTCCCGGAGCTACATTATTGGTGTTTGGTGAATAGGCTAAAGATAAAATGACCTGTCCACTGGGTACTGTCCAAATAGGAGCTAACGAAGCATTGAAACCACTATAGGGCTGATAGTGTAAATTACCCGAAAGTGTGGCAAAATAAAGACCATTTGCTCCTTGACAAACAGCAGATGAATACACCATCGGCTTGCAATATTGCTCTAAATACCCGTAAAGGGTAGGAGTTGAAGATGGGTTCTTAGCATTGAAGATAACCCCCGTGGCCTCTGATATGCCGCCGAGTAGCACACAATCGTAATTAGTTAGCGTGTTCGCAGGGAAAAAGGTCAGAGATACTGGAGCTTCCGCCGTATAAGATTTGTTTGAACCCACATAAGACAAGCTCGGTACGCCGTTAGCCCAACCGACTGAATACCAGTAGAGGTTGCCATTAGACGCTGCTACATAGAGATAGCTTGTGACGGCATAATAAAAAAGTCCGGCAATTGCTGCATCGGGTTCACTTTGTTCAGAGATCTGAGTCGTAACATTACTGCTTGTAAATTGCCCAGTAGTAGCGGGAGTAATGCTGTTGAGCCAAATATTGCCAGCGTAAGATCCGGAAACGAAATAGTAGGGTGGGGTAAACCCAGGGTTGCCCTGATCAAACAGAAACTCAAGAGCCGTGGTACCGCTACCATTATTATCAAGATTACTCACCACTTGTAAAACATAATCTGGCGGGGTTGGATTCGGTGAAAATTGACCAACTGAGATGCCACTTTGGTAAGCAGAGACGAAAAAATTATAGTTATCCAATTCATTTGTTACACCCTCAACAGAACGAAAAGTCATTGCCGCGATACATTGAGTGTATGGAAAAAGAATCTCGTCGACAGATACAGATACGGACGACCAAGTAGCAGGCGAAAAACTCAGACACACCGGTTGCAATTGATTCAGATAATCGCCGCTGCTGCCTTGAAAGCCGATGAGAGTGCAGTTCCCAGGAACACTCCAAGTGGCAACGGAAGCTGAATCACAACTGGCAGGTGCAAGCAAGGAGGTTTGGCCATAGTTGGTGCTGAATTGAACTGCGTTCACATAATCACCATAGATGACAGTGATTTCGGTAATAAATTCTCCTTTGCTCAAGTTGAGTGCTGGCCAGGCATTCACCGTGCCTTGTCCGTGGGCAAACTGTTGGGTCCCGTTGAGGGATTGGTAAGTTGTGCCAATTTGGTTGACATAATCACCACCCCAAATCGAAACAGAAATCAACAGCGGTAGTTGGCCCAACCGGAGTGGTGTCGGGTTACTGCTGTTGTTGCTGCTCGTTGCTGTGGTTACAGTACCGCCATTGATGGTTTCGCAGCCGATCGCGATTGAACTGTTAATATCCCAGAAATCGGCGCTTGCATCATTACCCCAGATTGGTCCGGTAACGATTGACCAGTTAGCCGTAGGTACACCATTAGTAATACTTTGAGGTTGTGTTGGGTAGGAGGAGGCAGTAAACGGATTTTGAAACAAACTAATCTGTTGCGATCGCAACGCCTGATAATCACTTTTCAACTGCCCACAGTTTGCGGCAAAAGTGGCATCGCCAGTGTAGTTATAACGTTGATACAAATCGTCAACAATCTGCATCTGGTTATTGATGGTGGCCAGAGTACCCAGATAGCTGTTAATGGCATCAGCGACTGGGCGATTACTGGCGAGAAATTGCCAGTTACTGGTTTCACTAACCAGATTCTCATAACCAGCGGTGGTATAACTGAGGGCGATGCCTGAACCAGTAACGTTATTGGCACTCAAGCCATTGGCAAATGCCAGGAGACTTTGGATTACATTGGTTACAGTGACGCTGTTAGCAGGATCGCTGGTCGAGGTGCTGCTGGTGGCGTAGGGAAGGGATAACTTACTGATTTCAGGATTCAAGGCCTTCATTAACGGTGCTGCGCCTTGGCTGGAACTGCTGGAACTGCTGGAACTGCCGGTGCTGTTAAATGGATTGGGCAGGGGCGTATCACTGCCGCGTATCACCTGGTAAGCGTAGAAATCAAGGGTTAGTGAAGACACCGCCTGAGTAATATTTTTGGCAAGATTAGCGCTTAAAGTGATGGGCGGATCACTTGGCACCACTCCCTGAGCGCTTAAACTGTTGAGGACTGATTGCTGTTCCGAAACAGTGCTGCACTCAAAAACAAACAGGGCAATATATTCCATACCCAACACTGCCGAAGAGACATAGCTATCGCCATAGGCACTATAAAACTGCGTCGGTGAACTGCTAAACAAGCTTTGTGCGCTGCTGCTTAATTGCGGTGTGCCATTAATGATCGGGCTGGTTTTTTCATGGGAGGCATAGATCACCACCGTTACGGATAGATTGCTCACCTTCGCCGTGCGCGTAACTTTACGATGGAAGGAATCATCGTCAGCACCGCCGCCGATCGCATATTTCAGCGTCTTTGACAAACTTTCACCAGAGGAACAGACTTGATACCACTGCTTGCCAGTAGCGTTTTGATCGCCGATAGTCAGGGATGATAAATCCAAGGCACCATTGGGCATAGCGCTGTTGCTAAAGCTGTTAAAGCCAATTCCCACGGTTGTGATGGGAAGACAAGGCAAGGGGGAGGAGAGGTCATCCAGTAGGGGGGCTGCCCATTTGGCTGGACTGAGACTCAGGACAATCAATTGCAACTGATTGAGATAATCGCCGGAGGAACCTTGAAAACCTAGCAAAATTTGATTATCTGCCGCAGTCCAGCTAATTGTGTTACCAGTGCTGGAGGGTGATAGCGGGAACGTATAGTCTTGGGAGCTTGTGGTTTGGAATGTGAGTTGATTGATATAATCGCCGCAAGTCCCACTAACGCTGCTGATAAATTCATCAACGGCTAGATTCAGATTAAAACAAGGTCCGCCACCACTTCCGCCATGGCTAAAGGTTTGGGCCCCAGCCTGATAACTGTAAATGGTTGATAGCTGATCAACATAATCGCCGCCATGTAACTGAACAGCAGCGATCTTGGGCAAGTCTTTTAAACAAAGTGGTGTCGGCGTACTGTTCGCTGGATAATTGCCATTAAAGGCTGTATTACTGTTGAAAAATGGCTGTCCGGCGCAAATATCCTGAAAGGACACCGAATTATTGTTGCCCCACAGCGGCGATAATCGATTGCTGCTGCTGTTACAGGGGGTGATGGTTATGCTGTAATTAAGGCTGGGAGTCCCTTTGGCAATAATGTCAAGGGGATCGCAGGAACCGTCAGTAGGGGAGGTAGCGGCCTGTTGCGGATTGGCGGCAACATCCGTCAGCCAGGCGGTCAATTCTTGGATCGCGTTATAGACCATTTGTTGCTGTCCCCTGATGGGAAAGCCAATATTAGGGTCTGCGTAGTAATTGTAAGTCGTATAAATCTGGAGGATGTTCTCAATCTCAGACCAAATGCCATAAAGCTGCGTCAGAGTAGGCGCGACTTGTAGTTGATAAGTCTGGCGGTTGGTAACTATCGGTTGGAAGCTGCTCAAAGCCGAGGCGGGTAACAGCCCTTCATAGCCCATCGTGGTAAATGACAGCAGCCAAGGCGTATCTACATGGCTGGCAGAAAACTGGCTGGCCGTCTGCACCAAAGCCTCCGCATCGGTTTCGGCATTGCCAGTCATACTTGGTAAAGAGAAACTACTGCTACCGATAACCTGTTGGTAACAGATCAGATTAACACCTTTGGAACTTTGGGCATTGCTCACATCGGAACTTAAACTGGCATCGAGAGAGGCCGATTTAATCGACGCACTGGCACTCAGGGTTTTTTGCACCGTTTCCTGTACGGCGCTACTATCGCATTGAAACACAAATACCGCCACATACAATCCGCCGTTAACCGTAGCGCAGACAAATGAATCGCCATATTCAGTGAACAATTGCTCTGTGGTTAAATTAGCCAACGTGGGAGATAGGTTGCATTGCGTATAAACCGGACTCGATGTCACCACACGGGTAATCAGCACCAGCGTCACATCGGTATCGGTTACTTGGATGGTTTTGGTTTTGGTTTTGGTGTGACTCAATTTAAAGCCTGGTATGCCAATGGAAAATCCCCTGGTTTTGCTCAAAGTTTCCGATAATGACTGGCGACTGGCGCAAATTTTCATAATGACTTCGCTTTGCGCCCCCTGGTCAACGCTGGTACAGGCGCTGCTGTTTAGTGCGGAATTCGGCAAAGCACTGCCAAGAAAAGAATTATAGCCCACGCCCAAGGTGCTGACTGGCAGCGTATTGACAAACGGTTGCGTCTCAATCGATGGCGCTAACCATTTTGCTGGCTGTACGATAATGCAAATTGGCTGCAAGCCGAGGAGATTACTGCTGTTGCAATAACCCTGAAAGCCAATCAGCGTCGCTGCTGCTGGCAAACTCCAGCTAAAACTGCTACCACTGGTGCTTGTCGGTTGGGTGATGCTGTGACTAGCACTGTCGGTAAAACTCAACTGAGTAATCACGCCGTTGGAGATTTGACCGCTCATCTTGTCGATATACACCTGATTCTTCAAGCTATCGACACCATCATCCTGATTAGTAGCAGTTAAAAACAGGGTTGCGCCACTACATGAAGACACATTAGCAGCACCATGAGCAAATGGATGAGTATAGTTTAGTGTGTTGTAAGAGGCATAAAACTGGGCGACATTGTTATTGCCCCAAACGGTAATCATATAAAGCACCGGAATATTCGATATCGCCGTCGCTATGCCCGTAGTTTGGCTGGTGGCTTGCGAATAAGTACCCGAAGCGGTTGGGCTGTTATGACCATAAATTGAGCCATTAATCCCTGCATTTAGCGCTGTTGTGCTGGTACTGGTGCTGCTCGAGGTACTCACCTCAGAGCCGACATCAATATCCTGAAACGGCTCGTTACTGGTATCCCCAAACAGCGGTTGCGTCGGTACTAAATAATTAAATACCGGTATGCCGTTCATTAAACTCAGTGGCGGATTAATTGAACTAGCAATGCTCGGCGTTTGTGTTGGGTTCGCCGCAATACTGCTAATCCAGCTATTGACGTTACTTATATCGCTATTTAACTGCTTTTGGTTGGTGCTAAACGTGGTATCGCCGCTATATTTATAAGCCTGATACGCAGTAGCAATCCACTGATATTTGCTGGCAAGATACCCTAAACTTGTCAGGGTCGGAGCAATACAATCAAGATAAATCTGTCGGTTAGCCGCAATATTCATAAACGAGGCGCTTAAACTGCTGCCAAACAGGGTTTCATAGCCAGTTACCGCAAAATCAAACACCACTGGCGTATTGGCGTTCAAGTTTTGTGCAGTTGAAACTATATTAGAGACAAATTGACTCACATCTGAACTATTGGCAAAGGTCGGCAAACTAGCGCTGCTACCAACTAAAGATTGATAAATCTGACAACGCACGGTGGTATTGTTCAGCGTTTCTGTTAAGCCAGCAGTCAAATTAGCGCCCAGCGTTGGCGAAATATGATCACAAACATTCACTGTCACCTGTGCTGTCAATGCCGCCTGTAAACTGCGCTGGTCTTCTTTGGTTTGGCAAGAAAAAACAAAAACTGCCACATACTCCGCCCCTTCCGTCAATTCAGACACAAAACTATCGCCATACTGTTGATAAAAGTTCAAGCATTCACTTGGCGTTGTCGGTACAGTAATGCTACTGTTTAACTGGCATTGACTCAGCGCCTGATGAATGTTCTCAACCCGTGCATAAACAATAACACTGACGGAAGTATCATTGATAGACAAGGCATTAGATAGGCTCAGAGTTGAACTTACTGAAGGGTCGCTAAAGGTAGAACTAGAATCGGAACTGGAACCAGAACCAGAACCAGAATCGGAACCAGAACTAGAATCGGAACCAGAACTGGAATCATTGCTGGCTTTTTTTAAGCTAATCTGCGCCGAAACGCCTAAGGAATTGGTAACGGTATTATTAAAATCTTCAGCCGAATAACAAATCTTAAAAAAACTTTGGGAATTAGTGCCTAAGTTTTGAATTGTTGGATTGGCTGCCAAAGCATTCGTCATCTGCTTGCCAGTAAAACAATTAAAACCAACGCCGATACCGCTGATTAATTCAACGGCATGAGGAACGCCAATAAGATTCATATTTGCAAGCGCAGCCATGACAAAAATTCTCCTAATACGGATTGAGTTGAAATTAAATAATCTGGCTTTTCTCTACTTGGCAACCGCCAAGGCAGCTAGGACAACTAGGAGGCGGCAAATTCCCACAAAGCTTAAGCTTTTTTCCCCTTGTCACCTGCTATATTGAGCAGATATTGAACAATCCTGGGTAATTGAATCATCGATTATCTTCAATAACAAACGTGACTCAATTGAGGATTCATTTATTAAGAACGATTGAACAGGAAATTAGTTCCTGTTGGGTCAAAACTTATAGCAGTAAACCTATTGTTAAGGATAAGTAGGGTGCGGCAAATTCCCACAAAGCTTAAGCTTTTTTTCCCTATTGCCTGCGATAACTCCAATAGTTGATAATAACGGAATACACAATCCCCCCCCTGTCAAGTGGCCGATGTAAAAAATTTAACCAATCTTTACATTGCCCTTCTTAGGCAATTAATCCTCTTCTTTGTTCTTCTACAAATTTATCCAGTGGGAATGTTGACTTTATTTAACCTAGTTGTCACAAGCCAGAAGAAAGTCTCAAAAAAATAATTTTAAGACCAAGAAATCCTAAGCACACAATGTCGGACTAAAGCTTGGTAGAATAATAATTGAAATAAAAATCTAAGGGGAAAATCTGATGGCCACAACCGCTGATGATGTCTGGCGTTTATTAGGGGAATTAGTCGAAGCTCAAAAAGAAACTGATCGCCGTTTTCAAGAAACAGAACGTTTAATGCGAGAACAACGTCAAGAAAGCGATCGCCGTTTTCAAGAAACAGAAAGACTTTTAAAAGAGCAAAGCCAGAGAGTTGATAAACAGCTAGGAAAACTCGGAAATCGCTTGGGAGAATTTGTCGAATGGCAAATTCGTCCCGCCGCGGTAAGATTATTTAAAGAAAGAGGGCTTGATGTTCATGAATTATACTCAGGAGTGTCAGCCCAACGCCCCGAAGGGGGACTCGAAATAGATTTATTAGTAGTTAATAATACCGAAGCCGTCTTAATTGAAGTGAAAAGTAAACTGACTCAAAGCGATGTTGACGAACATTTAGAGCGACTAGAAAAATTCAAAAGATTAATGCCTCGTTACCAGAATCTGAAAGCATTAGGAGCGGTAGCCGGAATGGTTGTCCCCGACGATATTGCTCTTTATGCTTATCGTCAAGGATTATTTGTCTTAGCTCAGTCAGGAGACAATGTAATTATTTTAAACGATCCTCAATTTCAGCCTAAAGCTTGGTAATCTGTTCGTAGTATAGAATAATTAGCTTAACTTAGTGGCAATATCATCTAAATCTTGATCCGTTAGCGTGAGAGCATTAGCCACATTTTCTGTCAGCGGCCAGTCAATTTCCAGAAGATTGAAATAAGCTTGGATATGCTGAAAATAGGCTTCTTGCAGAAATTGCTTCAGGGGAGTTGTTTGCGGTTGAGGAAAAACGCCACATTCACCTTTCATGGCAAAAGTGCTGGGATTTAAGGCGAGATAATTGCAGTTTTTCACTTTCTGAATTTGACTATTAACTAATAGTGCAATTCTCGAAGATTTAGGAATATTACAAGATTGATACAGGGTAGTAATCTGCTGTAATTGCTCAATATTCCAAGCATGGGGAACAATATCCAAACTATTCCATAGTCGGCTGCTTTGATTGAGACCTGGCTCCGTATTTCCGTAGTAATCAGAAAAGGTTTGATCCCCTGGAGTTGCTCCGGCAGAAAATTGGGTATTGACGGTGATTTGTTTACCAGTAGGGTTCCAAGTTGCTTGATTTTCGTACAGCCATAATGCCATTACTGGAGATAATGCTCCGCCTAAACTATGGCCGGTGGTAATGATTTCAATAGGTTGGTCAGATTGGCTGGGAATTTCCTGGGTCAAAAATTCTAACAGGGAGCGGTTAGAGGTATCTTTCAGGTTTTGCAGAATAGTAATTCCGGT
>JBIPMW010000219.1:0-2959 GCA_044376455.1 Crocinitomicaceae bacterium
TTCTTTGCCACCAACTTTATAGGTATTGCCGTCTTTTTTGATGATTAATTTCATGTCATGGTCAGCGGCCTTGTTGATTTTGGCTACAGAACCGTCAGCTAAATGAATTTTACCATCTTCTAGGTGGCCTTTTTCTGCAGCATGCTGGAATTGGTGCATCAAATCTTCTTTGATGACAGCACCAACTTTATGTTTTTTACCAGCTTCAATAACTTGGAAACTTTCAAGTTCGCCAAAATGACCTTTAACAATGGCTACAGAACCATCGGCTAATTCGATTTTTCCGAACTCAGATCCGTGGATGAAGTGAGACCACTCCCATGCTTGTGAACCCAAAAAGAAGAACCCACCAATAATGGTAGCGATCATCCATTTGGTTACGCCCTTGCGATCCATGCGATGCCCTGCTTCTACGGCTAGTACCATAGTAACAGAAGATACAATAAGGATGAAAGTCATGAGCGCCACATAAAGAAGAGGGTATCCGTGACCTAAAAAAGGCATTGAATTAAAGGTTTCTTCACCGATTGGCCAAGCGTCAAGTGCGTCATGGCGAGTGAAACCGTAGGCAATTAATAAGCCACTAAATGTAAGTGCGTCCGACACAAGGAAGAACCACATCATCAATTTACCATAACTTGTTTGGAAAGGGGATTCTTTTCCTCCCCAAAGTGTTTTGGCGTCTAATTGTGCAGAATGTCCGGCCATTTTTAAGAAAAATTTTTGTGCAAGTTTAGTGAATAAAAATCAAAAACACGAGTAAATAGAGCCATAATAGCCCTAAAAAATGCCAGAACATGCTACTGAGTCTGAGCGATAAGTGGTTCTGAGAAGAGAATTTGCCTGAAAATGAAGCAATTGCAACTTTTAGTAAATACAGCAAGGCAATAGTGACGTGTAGCAAGTGTACAAAACTAATAAGGTATAAATAAGCAGAAGCAGAATCTGCAGATTGCATGGCGCTTAATAATAGATGTGGTTTGAGAACGGTACCGTTGTACTTTAATTGGCGGTTTTCATACTGAAGTTCTTTGCCGGAATAATAGATCGTGAAGTCTTTACCATATTGCCCACGTGCAAAGAAGTCGCCGCGTTTGTCTCGGAAATTGAGGGCAAGTTCGCTTAAACGCAGTTCGTCGGAATAGGTAAATTGAGTGCTGTCGTTGGCATATAGTTTACCTGCTTTAAATAAAACAGGGCTGCCGTTGTATATCAACTCCATATTAGCATTTGGTTTTTGGAGTTGGAGGGCGGTGCTGCGGTTGGTCTGCTCAAATTGCTTGAAGTAAGCTTGAATCTCTTGAAAATCGCGGTCGTTGATAGGCTTGCCATTGATTAAAAATTCATTGCCGTCAACCCCCACGAGTTGTCCTTTATATTTGAGCTCGTAATAATCGCCATAACGGCCATTTGTAACTAAAATGTCGTTGACAGGGTTGATGCCTTTTTCAACCAGCTGGTTATATCCTTTGAACTGAAAATAAATGAATGCTCCACCAAAAATTAAAGTAGCGGCCATCCCGAGTTTGAGCTGGCTTTGGCGGTCTTTTTTGGCACTTTGAATGGCAAACCAAAATGTTAAACTGCTTAAGGCAATAAAAAGTGTACTAAGGTAAAAACCTGTTGGCATGGGGTACTTTAACCAAAAAGATTTACCCATTGATACATAATAGGCAGATGTTAAACCTGCAAATAACATTACAATACTGAAGATCCCGACATAAACGAGATTCTTCTTCATTTTCTCCTTAACCTCTGGATTTAAATCATTATTCATGGCAGTTTATTTAAAATTTCTATAAAATTATCGGTGCGATCAAATACGTAAATGAACTGTATGATCGGTAAATAAACAAACGAAGCGAACATGAGTTTACGCGCATCTGAAGTTTCACAACTGTGATACAATTTATAGGAAAGGTAAAAGAACCAAATTCCAAATAAACTAGCGCTAATGAGCGTGGTTATGCCGGTCCATCCAAGTATCCAGGGCATGAGACTAAAAGGGATAAGCGCAAGAGAATAGGCCATGATTTGAAAGCCTGAGGCCTTGCTTTTGCCGTCTTTTGCAGGAAGGAGTGAAAATCCTGCTTTTTTGTAGTCATCATACAAGACCCATGCGATAGCCCAAAAATGCGGAAATTGCCAAGTAAATTGTACAAAAAAGAGGATACCGGGAATAAAACCAAATTGATTGGTGGCGGCAATGGCACCTAAAAATGGTGGAATGGCACCAGGGAAAGCACCGACAAATACTGCCCAAGGAGACATTTGTTTCATTGGAGTATAGACAAACACGTAGCTTACAAAGGCGAGCAAACCGAGTAGCGCACTTTTCATGTTGATTAGCCAGAGGAGGTATGAACCGACAATTAAAAACAGCAATACAATCATGTAAGCTTCTTGTAGCGACATTTGACCAGTAGGCAAGGGTCTGCGATGGGTGCGCTGCATGATTTTGTCTAGGTTACGCTCCCATATTTGATTGGCACCATTTGAAGCCCCAGTTACAAGTGTACCACCTAGCATGAGGTGAGTGATTTCAAGAAGGTCTTTGCCGCCGGCAAATAAGTAACCGCTGAGCGCAGAGAGAATGACTAAGAACGACAAACGGAACTTAGTAAAAACCAAGTAGGTTTTGAATTTTGAAGGTGATTTTTCAGGCGTTTCGGACATCGCTACAAAATTACGTAAACAAGCGCAAAGGGTTCGATTTATTCTTGGTAATATTCATTTTTTATGAAGTAGTCCAAAAGCGCTTCTTTGAGTAAATGTTGTTGCTGCTGATGATTGAGTGCAGGAAGCTGCTGATTGAGTGTGAAATGTGGCCATAGGTCGGCATCGCGACCTTCAAATGTGTAGTAACCGTAGGGCTCAAGCAAGGTGCAAATGGCAATGTGCATCAGCTCCATTTTTTGTTGTTTGGAAAAAGTCTGATGCCCCATTCCAAGCTCATTGA
>JBIPMW010000401.1:0-2958 GCA_044376455.1 Crocinitomicaceae bacterium
CGCTTGGGGGCCTCGTGGCCGCAGGTCGGTTCATTCGGCGGCACGTGCGCCGCGCGCTTGAGTACGGCACGCTCTGCTCGAGCGACCCAGTCTGCGCATACCATGCGCCCGTCGCCCATGACCACCAGCCTCTTCTCGGAGCTGCCTGTCACGGGTGCCTGCTCGTGTCGGAGACGTCATGCGAGCAGCACAATAATTTTCTCGACCGTGCGCTCGTCGTGCCAACCGTCGAGGGACTTGGCACGGAGTTCTTCACGGGGGTGGTGTGATGACCCAGGTCGCTCCGTCGCTGGCTCCGCTGCACCGCCTGCCCTTTTCTGCGCTTCGAGGCCTTGTCTCATCGCTTGAGACGGGGCTGCTCTCGGCGGGAATCACGCACGTTGGCGTCGCCCAGGCCGCCGGCACCGACGCCGCCGCGGTTGCCGAGACTCTCCGCACCCTTGCGGCGGCCGGCATGACGCCGCGACAGATGGCTGTCGTGGTGCGTGGCATTGCCGAGGCGCACCAGCACGTGCCGAAGCCGTCCAGCCTCTTCGACCTTGTGCTCTCCGGGCCGGATCTCCCGGGAGTCCCGATGGCAGACACGGCGGCCGTTGTGCACACGATGATCAGCCAGGCTTGCCGCGAAGTGCTGTTGGTCGGATACGCCGTCTACAACGGTCGCAAGTTGTTCGAGCCCCTTGCCAAGAGAATGGCCGAGGTGCCGGCCCTGTCGGTGAGGTTCTGCCTCGATATCGCACGCCAGCACAACGACGCGACGCCCGCAGCGGAAATCGTCTCGAAGTTTGCCCGGGACTTCCGCGCTCGCCATTGGCCGTGGGAACGGCTCCCTGAGCTCTACTACGATCCGCGATCGCTGCAGACGGGAGATGCCCGGGCAAGCCTCCATGCGAAGTGCGTGATCGTCGATGGTGAACGTGCTTTGATCACGAGTGCCAACTTCACCGACGCCGCCCAACGCAAGAACATCGAGGCCGGCGTCGTGATTTCGCATCGCCCGACGGTGGCGCGGCTTGCTGATTACTTTGCCGGCTTATGCAGCGGCGACCAGTTCGCCCGTTGTCCGCTCGGGTGATCAGCGCGCCCGGCCTGCTAAATTAACGCTGAAAACGCGGCATATACCTTGAGCGGCCTACTGGTATTGGTCGCTCTGCCTCACCAAGGAATGTGCCCATGCAAGACAGTCTTTCGGGGCGAGCGGCGGAGCTCGCCCATCTCACAGACCTGATTCGGACCAGCCTGTCGCTGGCCGACGCGGCGATCCCGCTCATCAACCGCCGACGAATACGCGATGCGGTACGGCGACTCGCACCATGAACCGCCGGTGCTTCGGGAGCGATTCGTCGTATACGACAAGCTTCCGCCAATCGTGCGGGCAATGATTCCGGGCGTTGCCCCCAAGCTGATCGCCGAGTTGCTCTCGAGCTTCAACGTGCTGGCCCGGTGATGCCGGACCAGCCTATGTATTGCCGAGCCGCGTCGTAGCGGCCAGGCATCTCTCTGTCCGGAAGCATGTTGCCGATCCGGACGTGTTCTCTCGCCGGTGGCGACGCTCGTCGCCGGTGTTTCCCTCGATCCCCGAATGGGGAAGGAATGCGCAGATGTCTCTTCATGATGATGAACGCCTTCTCGCCGCTGTCGCGGCTGCCCTGGGCGAGACGATCGCCCTCGTCCGTAGCCGCGGTTTTCACATCGACAGTCGCTCGGCCAGCTACGAGCCGACGCGGGCGGGCTCGCGATGCCACCAAGATGTCGACGACGGCGACGACTCCCTCGACCTCGCGGCGTACGGCATCGACTGGGACGCCGGCGATGACTCTCGGGTTCGTCGCCGTACACGGCGGCTGAGCGGCAGGCGACTCCGTCGCAGCGTGGCGTAGCGACCACCGCGGCGAACACGACCGGCGGCGTGCCGACTGGGGCCGAAGTGGCTCCCGGGCATGCCGCCGGTTTTTCTTTTGCTTTCCAATACTCAATGAATCCACACTCACACCATCCCGAACACCCTGACGACAACGGCCCGAATAAAAAGAATCGAATCGACGCCGATCCGCCCTACGGACCGGCTTTCCCGGCGACAGTGAAGCGTTTTCGGGAACTGCTCGCGGAACTGATCGCTCGGCAGATCGCCGCCGAACGCTCAAAGAAGCCGGCATCAGGCGGTGACGACAAGCCTTGAGGACTTCCCGGAGATCAAACCGCTCGTCACCGCGTCAACCCCCTCGAATCCAATCGCGTGGAATTGCTTGCTTTCTGAAGGCGAGACGGCGAAAATGGGGCCTTGCCGATCGATTCGACGGACCGCCCGCTGTCTCACAGGAGGAGACATGAAACGCCGACCCCGCACCAATTCCGCCAGCGAAAAGCCTGTCGCTGCCCCTCCTGCCCGCGACCCAGAGGTCGTGGCGTTCATCGCTGCAGTCCTGCGGCAAATGGATCATGCGGCCAACCTCGTTGTCGCGTTCTTCCGCAGCGGCGGCGCACTGGGGCCAACAGAGACATCGCTCGCAGGCCTGTCTGGCGAGTTCCTGCTCGAGTTGGCGGCACTGCTCCAACTACGGGAGTGGCACGCCGCCGGCCTGATCGACTGGTTCGACCCCGAAGGCCTGTCGATCGACGACATGATCGGACGGGCAATCGAACGGCTCAAGGACGACCCTGCGGCCGTCGCCGCCGGCCGCTCTGGCACCGACGCCATGACCGATGTGCTGCGAATCTGGACCGAGCGGTGCGCACCGGACGCCCGCGGCCACCTCGACGCCGACGTGGCACTCCGCTGGGACAACTCGATCGACCTCGACGCTGCGGTCGAGGCCTTTGCCACATTCCTCTGCCGGCATCGTGACGCTGGTGAAGCCAAGGAGGCGATCTGATGCCCGTTCGTTTTCCATTCAAAGCCCGCTGTTACCTCCGCCGCAGCTCCGCGAAACAGGAATCGTCGCTGGAGATGCAGCTCGA
>JBIPMW010000220.1:0-2945 GCA_044376455.1 Crocinitomicaceae bacterium
TTTGTTGATAAGGTTTCGCGCTTGATTTTGGGATGTATTCGTTGTCTTCCATAAGGTCATTACGTGTAATCTAACGAAAATACATTAAAGCGGTACATCAAAAGTACATTTCTAAGAAACCTATAAACACCCCGGTGTTAGTTCGATAAAAATAGATTTAAGTTATTGTTTATTAGACCATTGTAAGAAGGTATCGAGACTAAGAATCTTGTATTTTTTGTCCGGCATAAATAAGCTTTGCGGTGGTAAACGTCGGTCTATTTTTTGTAATTCAAAAGCCATCAAACCATTTTCAGTTGGAAGTTGCCCTTTAATGGGGAGTCCTGGGGCATTATTTAATCCTACAAAATACTGTGCATCAACCTCTTTTGAGTAAAAAATCAGGGTGTTTCCTTCCGGAAATTCAACATGTGCTTCGCGACATTTTAGACCTGCAATGGTCTGTCGTGCGCCGTTCTTGTGATAAATGTATTTCGCACTTTCAGACACTGTGTCTTTGATTTGAACTGCAAAAAATTGCCCGTCAATTTCAATTAATGAGAGCAATTTTTTCTTTGTTAAATGGTGTATTGTTTCCTGATTTTTACCACTTGACAACAGATAATTGATTCTAACGAGCGAGTCTCTGGCGTAAATAAAAAGCTTGCCGTCAATGGTGTCTTTTGTTGCAAAATCTATGGTTGTGATATTGTATTCTAAGCTTCCAACAAAGGGCTTTTGGGCTGATACACGAAGTGTAAGAAAACATGTAATTAGTGCAAAAAATAGTTTTAGCATAAACAAAGCTAAGAATAGTTGTGCTGCTTGTGTCTATTTCGGTCTTTTTATGCAGATTTTCATCTTATCTTTGTCAAAGCCCCTAAAGGGTCCTTATATGCCAAAAGCTCTACACTTTATTTTCAATCCTTCCGAGATTGGTGCCGGTACGCGTGGTGCTTCTCTTGGGCCGGAAGCAATCCGTGCAGCTGCCAGAGCTAAAGGCAGTACTCTTTTTGCCGAGCACCCGGTTAAAACAACAGCCCATTTCAATGAGCTGCTTGATCGTAAAAGCCCGTTTCTCTTTGCAAAAAATATCGATGGTCTTCAAAAGGTTTTTATTTCTTTAGAAGAAAATATTTCAGATAGCATTGCGCAAAATGCATTTCCGCTACTTATAGCTGGTGACCACAGTTCTGCAGCCGGTACTTTAGCCGCCTTGAAAAAGAATTATCCTAATCAAAGAATTGGAGTTGTTTGGATCGATGCCCACGCCGATATTCATTCGCCTTATACCACTCCTTCAGGAAATATGCATGGCATGCCCATTGCAGCTGCACTTGGTTTAGATCACCTCGATTTAGCAAAGAATGAGCCAGATGTTCAAACCAAAACCCTTTGGAACACCCTTAAATCACAAGCTTTCAGGCCTGAAGACCTCATTTATATTGGTGTCCGGGATACAGAGGCAGAGGAGGAGGCGGTTATGGCTCAACTAGGCTTGAGAAACTTTACTGTAGATGAACTCCGTCAAAAAGGATTAGAAAATTGCTTCCAAGAAATTTCAGAAAGTCTAGTAGCCTGTGATTTAATCTATGTTTCCTTTGACGTCGATAGTATAGACCCACTTGAAACTTCATATGGGACAGGTACTCCGGTGGCCCATGGTATTAGCCTCCAAGAAGCCGACACGATTCTTCAATATTTCTCTCAAGATCCGAGACTTTGCGCACTAGAAATTGTAGAGGTCAATCCTTGTCTGGACGACGAAAAAAACAAAATGGCTGAACAAGCCCTAATTTTAATCGAGCATATCATTAGTCACCTTCAATAATTCATGGAACAATACATCCGACTAGCACTTCTCGAAGCAGCACCGAGCATATTTGGTACTGCAATATCAGATTCTCTTATTCAGTTTCAACTCACCAGACGAGACATGGAAGGAGACCTCACATTGGTGGTGTTTCCATTTGTAAAAATGCTGCGTTGCTCGCCACAGGAGGCGGGAGACAAGCTTAAGAATTGGATTGAACAAAACATTGAAGGCGTTTCTCATTGTATTGTAGTCAATGGGTTTTTAAATATTGTGCTGCAGAAAAGCTACTGGATCAATGCACTGAACCAAATGCAGCAAAATGCTCAGTTTGGCTTGCAAAGCTCTAACTCTAAACCAACAATCATGGTGGAGTATTCTTCACCAAACACAAATAAACCTTTGCACCTTGGTCACCTCCGTAATAATTTCTTAGGGTACTCGGTTGCTGAAATTTTAAAGGCAAACGGACACAAAGTCGTGCGTACGCAGGTTATCAATGACCGCGGGATTCATATTTGTAAATCCATGTTGGCCTGGGAAAAATTTTCACCCCTCAATGAAAACGGCGAGCGCGAGACGCCTGCAAATACCGGTTTAAAGGGCGACAAACTGGTGGGTAAGTATTATGTGGCTTTTGACAAAGCCCTACAAGCAGAAGCCAAAACAATTATGCAATACTGGCAAGAGGGTAATTTTGAAGATACGCCCGAGAATATCAAGAGTGCCGTGCTCAATTTCGAGCAAGCCAAGCTAGGAAAAGACGAAAAAGCCCAAGCGGCAATCGACGATAAAATCAAAGAACTCGCAAAAAATCAAACGACCATTCTGCAAGAGGCCAAAGATATGTTGGTGAAGTGGGAGGCCCGCGATCCGCAGGTCTATCTCTTATGGACAACCATGAATGGCTGGGTTTATGCTGGTTTTGAGCAAACTTACGACAAAATGGGTGTCAGCTTTGATAAACTCTATTATGAGTCCGATACATTTCTTTTGGGAAAAGATCAAGTCATGCATGGGTTGGCGTCTGGTATTTTTTACCAGAAACCAGACGGCTCTGTTTGGATTGACCTCAGTGCTGAAGGCCTTGATGAAAAATTGGTACTACGCTCGGATGGTACAGCTGTTTACATGACCCAAGATATCGGAACCG
>JBIPMW010000221.1:0-2937 GCA_044376455.1 Crocinitomicaceae bacterium
GTCGGTTCTGTATTTTGTTTATGAAGCCATAAAAATAAGAAAAGCTGAACATCTTCCAAGAATAACTTGTTTCAGAGTTAGCATTCAATTTTGTACTTTAGCAGCTCAATCAACACATGACCACAGCACAAGAAATCAACTTCAATTTCAATGAAGATCAAATGCGCTTAAAAATCAGAGCGCTCGAACAAGAACTAGAAAAAATCGCTCTAGGAGGTGGTAAATCAAAAATAGAAAAGCACCATGCCAACGGGAAACTGACTGCCCGAGAACGCATATCGCTCCTTCTTGACCCTGACAAACCATCTTTTGAAATAGGTACCCTAGCAGGCTATGGCATGTATAAAGAACATGGAGGCTGCCCATCAGGTGGTGTTGTCGTGACTATCGGGTATGTCGCTTCCAGACAATGCATTATTGTAGCCAATGATGCCACAGTAAAAGCTGGTGCATGGTTTCCGATCACCGGAAAGAAAAACCTACGTGCTCAGGAGCTTGCGATGGAAAATAAACTTCCGATCATTTATTTAGTCGACTCTGCAGGTGTTTACTTACCCATGCAAGAAGATATTTTTGCAGATAAAGAACATTTTGGACGCATTTTTAGAAACAATGCCAAGATGTCAGCGATGGGCATCACGCAAATTGCCGCAGTCATGGGCAGTTGTGTGGCGGGTGGTGCCTACCTTCCCATCATGTCAGACGAATCTTTGATTGTCGATAAAACAGGCACCATCTTTTTAGCAGGATCCTATCTAGTAAAAGCCGCAATCGGAGAAGATATTGACAACGAAGCGCTCGGTGGTGCTACCACTCAAACTGAAATTTCTGGAGTTTGCGATTACAAAGTACCTGATGACAAAGCTTGTTTATTAAAAATTAGAGACCTCATGTCTAGGATTGCTTTGCCAAATAAAATTGCTTATCAACGCGACGAACCTCTGGAACCTGCTCAAGCCATTGAACAAGCCTACGGCATTATTCCTGCTGATCGCTCCAAGCCCTACAATACGAAGGCTTTACTTGAATCGCTTGTAGATGCCAACTCCCTGAGTGAATACAAACCTAGTTTTGGTAAATCAATCATTACTGCCTATGCCCGAGTAGATGGTTGGAGCGTTGGTATTGTTGCCAACAACCGAGAACTTGTCAAAAATGCTAAAGGTGAGATGCAATTTGGAGGGGTTATTTATTCAGACTCTGCAGATAAAGCAGCCCGCTTCATCATGCTCTGCAATCAAAAGAAAATTCCACTTGTTTTCTTGCACGATGTGACCGGATTTATGGTTGGCTCAAAGAGTGAACACGGAGGTATCATCAAAGACGGCGCAAAAATGGTCAATGCGATGGCCAACAGTGTAGTCCCAAAATTCTCGGTGGTCATCGGAAACTCCTATGGCGCAGGAAACTATGCGATGTGTGGCAAGGCCTATGACCCACGTTTGATCGTAGCTTGGCCTACTGCTGAAATTGCCGTAATGTCTGGTGCAGCCGCAGCAAAAACCCTACTCCAAATCGAGGTGGCTAATTTAAAAGCACGCGGAGAAATCATTAGCCCAGAAAGAGAGAAAGAATTGCTGGATAAAATCAAGCGCAACTATGACGAACAAATTTCACCATATTATGCCGCAAGCAGACTTTGGATTGACGCAATTATTGACCCCAAACAAACCCGGAAAATTATTTCGTTAGGAATTGAAATGGCGAGTCATGAAGCAGAGTTGGCTCCTTATAAGGTAGGCGTTATTCAGACTTAAAAACCAAGAATAATCAATCGTCAAAACCCGGGGTGGTACTTTTTTTACCGTTCAGGTAATAGGTATAACCAAATCCTACGCTCAAATAACTGGAGTTCTTGACGAATTCTTCGGGACCGTAACCGAAATCACCTTCTAACCCAATCAACTGAGGGCTAAATGTATAACCATAGATAGGTAAACCTATACTTAATCTAAAACTCTGGTTGACATCTGATGTAAGAATAAAACCAATATTGGGTTCAAGATAGAATGACGCAACGCGATTTGGTGAAAGTCCTTGAGTACTTAAAGCATCCGAGACAACAAAACTATATACCTGCCCTGCTCTGATTCCTATATCAGTACCAAACCTTTCGGACCAAAATTTTTCATGGCCCGTTTTTATAAAAGCAGCTCCGGAATGAATACCGCCATACACTTTTGTCGGGACCCGAAATTCATTGATTGCAAAGTAAGAATAATGTACTCCCGCTCCTAAATAAAACCCTGATTTGAGTGCATACTGATAATGTAAGTTGGCATGAACCAATCCTTGCATGATCAACTGGAATGGCTTATTTCCCATTGAATTGGGCAAACTCAGCTCAAAAGTAAATGAGTCATCTGGTTTTATTTCTTGCGCAAAAGAAGTATTTGTCCTTTGTACAAAACATAAAAGCAATGTAACTACAATTATTTTTTGAACCATTTATTTAAAATTTGATCAAAATAAGCAACGGATTCTGGTTCTAATTTCCAGAAGTAAATTGGAAGTATTAAAACAATCAATAACAATATCTCTTTAACGACAAAACTTATAAATGGTTGTATACTCAATGGACTTATTACCCAATTATTGAGCAGCGTAAAGAAAACAAACACAACTAAAGCATTGATAATCAAATAAAACTGACTTTTGGTGTATGGATTTAAATCATATGCGCTGTAAATATAATACCCCCTAAAAATGTTATATAATAAGTAAGCTGCACTGGTAGAAATAGCCGCTCCTACCATTCCAAAAATAGGAATCAACCAAAGATTGGCTAAATAAACCCCTAAAATCAAAAATAAAGTGAAAAAAAGATCAATGCGGTATTTTTTAGAAGTCGAAAAAATGACTGCGTTGAGACCAAAATACATATCAACGATTCGACCCATCATTAAAAAGAAAAATACCCATTTACCGTCTGCATAG
>JBIPMW010000436.1:0-2936 GCA_044376455.1 Crocinitomicaceae bacterium
AATTAGGGGTCGAGAAGGTCGTCACCGACCTCCCCTCCCATTCAGAACCGTGCGTGAGATTTTCACCTCACACGGCTCCTAGTTTGACTGTTCCCTTGTTAAGGATACAGCTTGACTTCTTTTGGTTAACCTTGTATTATCCTGTTTAACAGATAGTGTCAAACCAGATGAATTTAGGCTTCCATCAGATGCCGATTTATCATCGTGACAGTGGCGGTGTAGTAATTGAAGGTTTTTGTATTCGTCCTTTCCGCCTAGGCTTAGAGGGTGAATGTGGTCAACTTCAATTAAATCCGATGGGGTGAAATACTGCCCACATCGGCTACACTTGCCTTGTTGCTTCTTGAGTAGTTTAGCTACTCTTGTCGGTGTGTCGATTGCTTGTCCTCGTCTGGTCGCCCAGTAAGTCCAATTTCCGTCAAATGGTGAAGCGTCGGGGCGTACTAGGGTATGTCTGACTATTGGTGTCCAGTTATGATTCCATAAGTGAAGACCATCTTTGGTTTTAAATAGCCAAGATTCTTGTCTTTCTTTCCCATTGCTGAGTTTAACTGTACCCGGTCTGAAATAGTTTCTCAGCTTTTTGTAGCTCGCTTTACCGCATCTTGTTACTGTCCATGCCCTTAACGTTAACCAGATTGTGTAGTCTAGTTTATTGAAGGTATCTGTGGATACTACTCCTGAATAGTAGTTTGCCCAACCTCTAATGACTGGGTTTAGGTGACTAATCAGGGCTGATTGAGGTGCTGTTTTGTGTTTTTTGATTACACCTTTAATTGCTTCTGTGTGGGCTTTAACTGCTTTTTGGCTGGGTTTTATGTGGGTTTTGTGACCAATTAATCGGCCTCCTTTCCCTCCTGTTTTCCCAGATTTGTGTTTTCCTACTGGATATTGCCTGATATTGAATCCTAGAAAGTCAAAACCGGGTTCTTCCGTTTTCCCATTATATCCAATGGGTTTGAGTGTATGACACACTTTGGTCTTTTCTGGTTTGAGTTCTAATCCAATAGGTTTTAACCATTCGGAAATGGCAGTCTTGCACTGTTCAATGATTTCGAGTGATGGGGAAATCACTACAAAGTCATCGGCGTATCTTATGAGAACAGCTTGATTGGTATATTTCTTTTTGGGAAATAACGTTTCAATTAGTCTCGCCATTCCATCCAGTGCGATGTTAGCGAGTAGTGGACTTATTACCCCTCCTTGAGGTGTCCCTGTTTCTGTTTCTTCAAATACGCCGTTATCCAAAACTCCTGCTTTGAGCCATTGTTTTATGTCTCTTTTCAGGGAACTTGGACAATGAATTTTGGACAGTAAAAAGTTGTGATTAATTCGGTCAAAACACTTGGCAATATCGGCATCTAATACAAAGTAGCTACCTTGATTAATGGTGATGTATATCCTTGATATTGCGTCATGGGCAGACCTTCCCGGTCGGAAACCATAGCTGGTTCCTTCCATTTTTGATTCCCATTCTGGCTCAAGTGCCGATTTAATCAATGCTTGTCTAGCTCTGTCTTTGATGGTTGGTATTCCTAATGGGCGTTTTTCATCCCTACCGGGTTTAGGAATCCATACCCTTCTTAGCGGTTTTGCTTTCAGTGTTCCCTTGATTTCTTCGGTTAGATTTAGCCTTTGTTCAGGGGATATTGCTATCACTCCATCGACTCCTGCTGTTTTCTTTCCTTGATTATCTTGGGTTACTTTGCGGACTGCTAATAGACGAGCGTAGTACGATTTCACCAATAGACGTTGCAACCTTCTAACCTTTGCATCCTGTCCCGATTTAGCCGCTTGGTATATCCTCTTTTGGAGCTTGAAAACATATCTTTGGATTTTACCCCAGTTGATAGTTTTCCATACATTCGTAGTCTTAGTGGTTTTCGGTTTTCCGAACCCTTTACTTTCTCTCGATTTCGTCATATAGACTCCTAATAGACTCTATCCTTACAATCAAACCGTAACCTGTTAGCATATCTTGACTATTACCGTCAAGCGTTGGCTTTTGGTTACATCTCATACCCTTAAAGGCTTGCGCTTACACTTATCACTACTGGGTATTTCGACCTGTACCCAGAGCCTAAAAGGGTTTATCACGTTCCGTTTATATGGGCGTTCCATCTTTAGATTTGTCTTTTCCACCGGGGTACTTTTAAAGGTCTGCGTAAGTGATTTATGGAGTTCCTTACTTTTCCCTTTGTTCTTTTGAACGCAGTGTGTAAACCTATTTCACTACTTAGCTTTTACGATGGTTCAGGTCAGACATTCGGCTCACGCCTAATCATGGATGGTTGGCAGTGGTCTCGATTCTGGTGTTAGGTTACACCTCGGAGCCTTCCGTTCCCCGCTTCAGTCCCAGAGTTGTGACTTCTGAATCTGGGGGTGGCTATCGCCGTTACTCTCACCTTGTAAAGATTTATTACAAGTGTATTGACCTTGAGTCCCCTTGCCTATTTTGGTATCGGGTGATACTAAACGTCGGGACATATAAACAGTTATAAGGTTGGTCTGGGTTGACCTCTTAGATTCAGTCGAGGGGCTGAAGACCTTACTAGGCGGTTATTTCAGGCATTTCAGCCCTATTTCATGCCTAAACGTTTCGCACCCATAACTATAAGCTATAGTTAATTATTTGTTGCAGCTATTCTCCCATCTCCAGCAGAAAGTTTGAGCGCTGATAACTAAACTGATGCTTGAAACTAATTACGGCTTGATTGTCGATAAAATGAGGATTACCGAGGGGATCGATGGCACTGAAAGCGTAGAAATAACGGCGTGCTAGGGGCGGAAAATCGCTAAAATCGAAGATTGTGTCACCTTGGGCCACATCTGCCCAAAAATTTCGTAATTTCGGGGCTAATTCCTCCGCTAGACTCACGGGAAGATTGAGGGGATGGCAGGTTAATAAACGCATCATAAAAGGATAAGAGCGATCG
>JBIPMW010000327.1:0-7223 GCA_044376455.1 Crocinitomicaceae bacterium
CATGCGGTGGACCGCCAGTCATGGAGGACCGCCGCAATGAAGACCGCCACGCTTGCGATCGCGTTTGCGATCCTGCTCTCTTCCGCCGCCGCAGCCGGACCATTCCGGCGCGGCCGGGCCGTCGTCGCCAGCGTCTCGCATGCGACGGCCGCGGGTGCCGCGAAAGCCATGGCCGCCATCGGCCGGGTCGCCCACTTCGGCAACCCGACCGGGACCGCCGAAGGGGTGGGCTTCTCTTCCGTCTCTCCGCAAGCCGCACTCGCGGCATGCTGCTACTCCCGATCCGGCCGCCCCGTCGTCGACTCGGCAGTCGTCCGCGGGCCGGGCGGATGGTACGCAGTCAAGCGCTATCGGTGATCGTTCGTCCCTACCCCCCCCCGGAGCTAGCCGCAATGCAGTCCGACACCCGCGACCGTCTCGTCAAAGAACGCAACGCACTCCAGAAGAAACTCGATCGTCTCGTGACGTTCCTGGCGAGCGAGGCGTTCAAGACTCTCCTCCCGCCGGCGAGCGACTTGCTTGTCGAGCAGCGCGCCATCATGGCCGCCTACCTGAACGTCCTGAACTCCCGGATTTACGCGACGCCGCCCGCGGCTACCCCGGCGCCGGGTTCGCCCGTTGCTACCCCGGCGAGCTAGACTCGCGGCTTGTTGTTGGCGCGAGTCAACAAAGAACAGCCCGATAGTCCCGTGAGGATCTCACCCATGTTCTCGATGTTTTTCAAGTCGATCGTCGCCGGCATGTTGGCTCTCGCCGTCGTGTCGGTGTACGTCGACGACTCGCCCCGCGCCGGCCGCCGGCCCGGGGTCGAGCGTCGCGAAGCCCGGCGAGCGCGTCGCTCGTGCCACGGCGTCCAGTCGTCTCCGGCCACCAGTGCCGGCAAGACCTCTGTCAGCGTGACGACCGGCGGCTGACGTCTCCGCGCCGGCGCCCCCGTCTCGCTCCGGGGCGCGCCTTTCCCCCGCCGGCCGGTCCCGCTCCCGGCCGGCGGGGGGCGCGAAGAGCGACTGGAGCACGAGCGTGATTTGCTTCGACACACGGGCGGAGATTCGCGAGCTACTCGCGAAGACGACGATGTCCGAGCGTGCGATCGCAGCGGCAACCGGATCGGACAAGAGGACCGTCGGGAGAGTCAGGGTGAGCGAGCAGATCGAGCGCCCGGAGCCGCACAAGGCTCCGAAGCAAGGGAAGTTCGTCGACCTCCCGGAAGACGAGATCTACCGTCGTGCGGCGGAGCTTCGCGCTCTCTGGCCGAAGAGTCGACTCCGGGCCGCCGAAGGCGTCGTCGAAGTCGACTACAGCGGATCGTGGAATCTGGTCGACGCAAAACTTTCGTGAGGCGAGCGATGGACGACGAGCAGCTAGCGGCGCTCCGGCGAGTCTTGGCGACCGCGCACTTCGATCTCGAATCGCGGCAGTGGATCCTGCGGGCTTGCCCCTTTGATCTCGCAGCCCTGGAGCGACCGATCGCCCCGGCGCGAGTCCCGAAGGGAGACCGCTCGTGACGACCATGACACTAGCGGTTATCGCCGCCGTCGCCTTCGCCCCGATCGGATGGGCGATCGGCGGCTACATAGAGACGGCGCTTCGCATCAACGAGTTTGAGAGGCGGATCGAGAAGCTAGAGCAACTCATGGGCGCGCTTGATCGCATGCTCTGCGATCACGTTCGACAGCATCCGGACTGCAAGAAATGCAAGAAGTGAATCGCCGCCCCGTCGTGTATATCGCGTCGCCCTACACCCAAGGCGACGTCGCGATCAACGTGCGATTCCAGCACTCCGCATGGGATCGGCTCTACACGCTCGGCTTCACGCCGATCGCGCCGCTCTGGTCGCACTACCAGCATCTCTTCGAGCCGCGGCCCTACGAACATTGGATCGCCTACGATCACGAGATCATTCGCCGGTGCGTCGACGTCATGATCCGGCTCCCGGCCGCCGGCCCGAACGGCTACCGGCAAGCCGAGAGCAGCGGCGCCGACGATGAAGTCGAGCTAGCGAAGTCTCTCGGGATCCCGGTGTTCGACTCGATCGAGCTTCTCCGGGCTTGGCAGCGCGACTCATGGAAGCCGCCGTCATGAGAGACCGCAAGAAGATCACGTTCGCGGACGTCTCGAAGCTCCGGGCTCTCTGGGAAGACCCGTCCCTCTCGATGACCTCGATCGCCGCGCTTCTGTGCATGTCCTACCGCGGCGTCGAGGAGACCTCCCGCCGGCTGAATCTCCCGAAGCGATGCCCGGTCGAGAACGACGGGATCGGAAAGCCCCCGCCCGGCCCGCTTCTCATTATGGCGCGAGCCGCGACCCTCCGCCGTCACTGGACACAAGCCCGTCGCGAAGAAGCGACGACCATGTTTCGCCGCGTCGACTCCGAAGGATCCCTCGAATGAAAGACCCTGCTCTGCTCGTCGGCTTCGCCGGCGCGATCGGCTCCGGCAAGAATCTAGCCGCGAGTCTCGTGCCGGGGGCGATCGTCATCGAGCACGCCGACCCGATCTACCGCGGGCTCGCTGCGATGCTCGACGTCCCGGAGTCGGCGCTCCGGGATCGAGCGACGAAAGAGTCGAACCTCTACGAATCCCACGGCGTTCTCCCCGGGGTGGACACTTCCGTCCGGGGACTGCTCCGGTCGCTCGGGACGGAGTGGGGACGCGAGCTAGTCCACCCCGATCTCTGGCTCGCCCTGGCGAACCAGCGGATCGACGCCTTGCTCGCCGCGGACCCCGGCGTCCGCATCGCGATCCCCGGCGTCCGCTTTCACAACGAAGTCGAGTCGATACGGAGCCGGGGCGGCGCCGTCGCCTGGATCCACCGGCCGGGCCTCGAACCCATCGACGAGCACAAGAGCGACCGCGTGCTGACCGCGATCGACTGCGACGCGGTGATCGTGAACGACGGCACCCCGGCGGAACTCGCCGCCGAGATCGCACGCTTCACCCGGAGCTAGGCCGCCGACCCGTCTTTGCGCGGAGCCCCGTACCCGGGGCAGCGGTACTTCCGCAGATACTCGATCGCGGAGTCTCGGTCGACGAGAATGAGCCGCTCGCTCTTCCGGACGGACTTGAGTCGCCCGAGCCGAATGAGCCGCGTGACTGTCTGTCTGCGCACCTTGAGCAGATCCGCGGCCTCTTGCGTCGAGAGCAGCGCCTTCGCGTGAGCGGTCATTTCTTTGGTCGTCATGGCATGTTCTCCGGCTTGGTGTATGTCCTACGGAATATCTACGCGATCGGTTCAAATTGGGCAACGACTCACGCAGCCCCGGACCGCGGCCGGCCCCGGGTTTTCTTCCCTCTTCGGGCGGCGTGAGCTAGAGCGTTCTCGACGACGCTCTTCCGACTCACGAGCAGAGCCCGCGAATGAAGACGCTCGCCGACGAGTGTCCCGTCGTCGACCATCTTGCCGACCCATGTCCGCGTGACTCCGAGAATCTCCGCTGCTTCGGCCGCGGAAATAGCATCGTCGAACCGCATCGTCGTGCTCCTTGTTCTTCCGGAGGAACAATTGCTTGAAACCGAAGGACCGCAGGCGTATGTTTCAAAGAGATCCCCCCCGACCGGGCCGGACAGGCCACGGTCAGGGGGGATCGAGTGGCGGGGACAGGATTCGACTGCCGGGGCGATTTGTCGGTGGCGCTATTGGCTTTTCCGCCAATAACCCCCCCGAAATGCCGGCGGGAATCCTCGCGACCGGATGAAAATCGCGGCCACTTGGAGGGCAACTTTGCCCGGGGGAGCAAACCCTTCGCAGGAAGCGCGGCAGACTTCACCCCATAGGCGTGTGAGGCTACCCCGTGACGCTCGAAGACTTCTTCGCGCGGGTCTACCGACCCTTGCGACTCCGCTCTGGATCCCCCCATACCGAACGACTGCATCGCGCGGCGATCTCGTCGCTCCGGAAGCACTTGCTCCGGGAGCCGACGCTCGACGACCTCGACGACCTGACGCTCGCGACGTTCCTCGAAGACCGAGCTTCGAGCGTGTCTCCGTACACGGTGGAACGCGAGCGATGCAGCCTCATGGCTCTAGCTCGATTGGCGTTCGAGCGCCGGCTTCTGCCGATCATGCCGGTTGTGATGCCCGGGAAGCTCCCCCGGCGGAACCCGTCGGCTTGGACGATCGCGGACGTTCAAGCGTTGCTCGCCGTCTGCCGGCGCCAGCCCGGCATGATCGCCGGCGTGCCGGCGAGCGATTGGTGGGCCGCGCTCGTGATGGTCGCCTGGGAATCGGGCGAGCGAGTCGGGGCTCTCATGGCAGCTAGCCCGCGAGACTGGCGGGCGCCGCATCTCTCGATCCCCGCGGAAGCCCGGAAGGGCGGGAGAGAGGGGAAGATCTACACGCTTTCGCCGGCGACCGCGGCCGCCGTGGCGGCGATCGTCGTCCCGGGGAGCGATCGGGTCTGGAAATGGCCCTACTGCCAGACCTATCTCTGGACCCGCATGTCGAAGCTCTTGAAAGCCGCCGGACTCCACGGCAAGCGGCTCGGCTTCCACCAGATCCGCCGCACGGCGGCGTCTCACTTCGCCGCTGCCGGCGGGGACGCCGCGGCTTTCCTGGGGCATGCGGCCGGGTCGGGAAGCAAGGTGGCGGCGGCTTGGTATGTCGACGCCCGCTTGCTCCCGACCCGACCGGCCCATGAAGTCCTACCCCGACTGGGCTGACTCGACGGCGACTGCATCGCAAGCCGCCTGCGCGGCGGCTTCGAGATCGTCCAGCCCGTCTACGGCGTCGACGGAGAGCCGCGATTCGAGAGCATTTAGAACGGACTTGAGCTTGTCGACATGGGGGCTGCGGAACCAACCCGTCAAAGCGACGTTGCACCATCCCTTCTCTTGATAGCGAGCAAGACACCGGGGCCATGCACGAAAAGCCATCGCGAAAAGAGCGTCCTTCGATTCATCGATGCTCTCTTCGTAGGCATTGTCCAGAGCCATCGAGAGCCCCTTTAGCATCCCTTCTTCGTCGCCGAGCGCCCTAGCGATCGTGCGAGCGGCGTTTGCGACGCTAAGTCCTAGGTGGTATCCAACGTCGTAGGACCGCCCCCCGCAGTCATCGTCTTCACTTAGGCTGACCCTGCACTCTTCGCCGGCTGTTGCCGCCCCTAACCCGGCATCATTGTCGCGCGAAGCAGTCTCCGCGACGATCTCGAACCGAAAGACGAAGTCGCTGCCGTCTTCCGAAGCACGGTAGAGATCTAGCTTCATGCTTCCACCATGCCTTTCTGCGACGCGAGCCACCGGGCTCCGGCGGCGGCGCCGATCTCGGCGGCGAACTTCTCGACCCGCTCGCGGTGAACCTCGAAGTCCGGATTGCTCTCTTCGCTGGCGATCTCCTCGATGATCTCGTCCATCATCACCTTGAAACCGTCGAGCCGCTTGTCCGCTTCCTCGACGAGAAGCGCGTCGAGAAGGGGGCCGGCGTTCTCTTTGCCGACCGCGTCTTTCGCGGCCTCCACCGCCGCATGGAAGAACACTCTCTTGAGAGCTTCGAGACCAACGAAAACTGACATCGCACGAATCACGCTCATGGGTATTCCCCTTCCTGGGTTTAGAGTCCCGAGTCAACAATTACGCCACCAACATACCTACGGCACAAACTCGTTCGCCATCTTTTCGAGCCGGGCTTCCGCGGATTTCTTGAGAGCCTCGATCGCCTTGATCTCTTCGCGAACCCCCCGGACTTCCGCGGCGGAGAGATTGAAGCGACGGTCGACGTCCGGCAGGATCTCGGCGACCTTGCCGGCGTCGTCGCACTTCCAGACGCGGAAGTTAGCTTCCGCGATCGAAACCCAACCGCCGGAGAGCCCGCCGTCGACACTGTCTCGAACGACCCGGAACAGGCCGGACGGGTTCATCATCATCGGCGGCCCAGAAAGCCCCTCGACGAGACGCGGCGGAATCCTCTCCGGCGGCTTCTCGCCGACGTAGTCGATCGCCCAATTCGCGAGCCGCCCGTGCCACCAACTCGCGTCACGCTGCGCGGCGTTGACTGCCGCGACTTGCGATTCGATCTTGTCGTCGTCGATCCAGTGAAACGCGCTCATGGTCTAGCTTTCCTTTCGTGATTCAGTTGATGACCGCGGCCTTGCTCGGCCGCTTGAAGAACCCGAACCCGACTTCCTTCGGCTGGATCTCGGCGACGAACCGGACGCGAACCCCGGGGGCCGCGGCTTCCGCGATCGCCGCGGGGACCGACCCGAAGACCTTGAACCCGGCGCACTTCACGAGCATCTTCGAGACCCGGCCAAACCGGCCGTCGTCGTAGACCTTGATCGAGATGATCTCCCCCTCGATTTCCTGCCGGCCGGCGGGCACCGCGACCGCTGCGGCTAGCTCGGCGGCCTTGCGGGCCTGGAACCCGGCGGCTCGCTCGATTGCCCCGGCGACGATCGCGACTTGCTTGTCGCTCCAGATCCGGCGGCCGATGTCGTGAAGGATCGAGTCCGCGATCTGCGACACCCGCAGGATCCCGGCGGCCTCGACGCGCTCGCGATCCAAGATCCCCGCATCATTGAGAAGAGCGGCGACGGCCGGCACCTTCTCGACGTTCGCGGCCTGGATCTTGCCGATCTCGATACCCCGCTTCGCGGCGGCCTTCTCGCGGCGCTTCGCGGCGGCGGCGTCCTGCTTCGCGGCGAAGGCGGCACACTGCTCGTCGCTCCAGTCGCGGGGGAAGCCGAGAGCGTCGTGGCGCTCCTGCCCGCTCCCGCCGCAGCGGAAGCACGGCCCGTAGTGGAGGTAGCTCCCGCTCCCCTGGCACTTCCAGCACTTCACGGCGACGGCTCGCCGCGGCTGTTCTTCGGGGATCCGGGGGAACTCGCCGCCGTCGTGGCGATAGCGGGGCTGCGGGACGTAGTTGCCGCTGCCCGCGGCTCGAAGGTAGTGGTGGGCCATGACGTCGGGACTCCGGGGGGGCCGGCAGGGGAAACCCCCGCCGGACATGCTCTATACGGGGCAAGTAGCAGCGGGGTTCAGCGGTAGGCGTCGAGGTTTTCGAGAAGCCCATCGAGATAGCTGACGACGTCGGCGAGCTTGTCGCCGGCGGCGACATGGCGGCGGTCTTCGTGGCCGAAGCCCCCAAGAGGGAAGTTCCGTCCATGCGGGGCGACCGCGGCTAGCTTGCGTCGAGCGGCTATCACGGCTTCTTTGGCTCCCGCGGCGGCCGCAATGAGCCCTTCCAGATCATGCTTGTCGACGGGGATCGGGCCTTCCATTTGACGGTCTCCGG
>JBIPMW010000222.1:0-2917 GCA_044376455.1 Crocinitomicaceae bacterium
TGCTGCAAAGAGCGATCAAAAAGCATCGGTAGATGGCTGGTTTGACACCACCATGCCTGACATGAATCAAAATAATCCTTTATTGCTTAAATACCTGATTCAAAATACAATTTGGTGGATTGAATGGGCAGATTTAGATGGTTTGCGCGTCGATACGTACTCGTATAATGACAAAGAGGCCATCGCTCAATGGACAAAAGCAATTATGGATGAATATCCGAATTTGAATATTGTTGGTGAGGTCTGGATGCATGACCAAGCGCAAATGGCATTTTGGCAAAAAGACAGCCCAATAGGCGCCTTGCAACATTTCAATAGTTCTATGCCATCAGTAATGGATTTCACTTTACATGATGCAGTCATGCAGGCGTTCAAAGAAAAAGAACAAGGATGGGATCAAGGGATGGTGCGCTTTTATGAAAATTTTAGCCAAGACTACCTTTATGCCAACCCAAAAAACTTATTGGTTTTTATTGAAAATCATGATACCCAACGATTCAATGAAACCTATCCTTCATTAGCCGACTACAAATTGGCCTTGACATTGATTGCAACAACAAGAGGTATACCGCAAATCTATTACGGCTCAGAAATCGGAATGCGCGGCAGCAAAGCGGTAGGAGATGCAGATATCCGCAGGGATTTTTTCAAAGGGAGCACCGCTGAAGAAAGAACCCCAGATCAAGAAGCATATTACCAATTCACCAAAAATTTACTCAATTGGAGAAAAGACCAAAAAGTGATTCATGAAGGAGCTTTGCTGCAATATGTTCCTCAAAATAATGTGTACGTTTATTTCAGGTATCTGAATCCAGAAAAATCAGCCAGTCAAGACCCTGAGGTCGTGATGGTGATCCTCAATAATTCAGAAAAAGAAGAAGAAATAGTTTGGTCTCGTTTTGCAGAGGGAATTCAAGGATTTAATTTTGGCACTGATGTCCTGACAAATCAATCCTTTGATTTTGAACAAAAAACAGGGAAAATTCCAGCGAAAATAGCCTATATCATTCAGCTTAAAAACAAATAACAATGACAAAGCACTTCCTGCTATTCTGTATTGCTATATTTAGTTTTCAGTTCCTTGCTCAAAACCCAAATCGACAATTTATTTCTTTCAATCCAAGCGCCAATGGTGCTGAGGTTCAGGTCTCTGATGGGAAATACTTGATTAAATTTTATTCAAAGAACATCATCGAAACTACATTTATCCCTGTAGGGAAAAAAGAAAACATCGAACCCTCTGATGCCGTGATTATGAAACCGATTCTTTCGGTTAAATTATATGATGAAGTCAAAGAAAACGGTAAAATTGTTGCCTATCAGTTACCATTGAACAAAGCAGCCATTTCAGCGCGTATTCAAATAGAACCTTTTCAAATTAGTTATTGGTATCAGGGCAGGCAAATTTCATCAGAGGCCATGGGTTATCAATTCAAAGAAACGCCTCAAATCCAATTAAATCTCAGCGCACAAGAGCAGCTCATGGGAGCCGGAGCAAGGGCGCTTGGCATGAACCGCAGGGGCTACCGTTTACAATTGTATAACCGCGCACATTACGGATACGAGACCCATTCAGAACTCATGAATTTCACAATGCCAATCGTGATTTCTGATCAATGTTATGCCATTCATTTTGATAATCCACAAATTGGTTACCTCGATTTAGATGCGAAGAAAGAGAACAAACTAACTTACGAAGTCATTGGGGGCCCAATGCGCTACCAAGTCATTGTTGCCGATGACTGGAAACAATTGACAGAGCAGCTTACAAACTTAACAGGGAAGCAGACCTTGCCAGCGCGTTGGACGCTCGGTAATTTTTCGAGTCGCTTTGGCTATCATTCTGAGCAAGAAGCCCGATCCGTAGTGAATGAGTTCAGAAAACAACTAATCCCACTTGATGCCATCGTTTTTGACCTTTACTGGTTTGGAAGAGACATACAAGGCACCCTGGGTAATTTTGAGTTTTACAGAGATTCATTTCCGAACGGAGAGCAAATGATTGCCGATTTCAGAAAACAAAATGTCAAAACAGTGCTCATTACCGAGCCTTTTGTCCTGACCACCTCCAAAAACTGGCAAGCAGCCGATCAAAAAAAGATTTTAGGTACTGATTCTCTAGGAAACTCATTTCGCTATGATTTTTATTTTGGCAATACAGGTTTAATTGACCTCTATAAACCAGAGGCACGCATTTGGTTTTGGCAGATTTATAAAAAATTGCACAATTATGGTGCTGCTGGCATCTGGGGTGACCTCGGCGAACCTGAGGTTCATCCAAGCAAACTGAAGCACGGCGACAAATGGGCCGACGAAGTACACAATATTTACGGCCATGATTGGGCGCGTTTGCTATATGAAGGTTATCGAAATGACTATCCAACTGAGCGTCCGTTTATTTTAATGCGCGCAGGTTATTCGGGTTCTCAGCGTTTTGGAATGGTGCCGTGGTCCGGAGACGTCAACAGGACATGGGGAGGCTTGAAGCCGCAAATGGAAATTTCGCTGCAAATGGGCCTACAAGGAATGGCTTATATGCACTCAGACCTCGGTGGTTTTGCGGGTGCCAATAATGACCCTGAACTTTACATCCGTTGGTTGCAATATGGCGTGTTTCAGCCCATTTTCAGGCCTCATGCGCAACAAGAAGTGGCGAGTGAAGCCATTTTCAAGGACGCGCAAACCAAGGCATTGGCAAAGGAAGCCATTGAATTGCGTTATCGATTACTGCCATATAATTACAGTTTGGCTTATGAAAATGCTACCATGGGAACCCCACTTTTACGCCCTATTTTTATGGAATTTCCTGAAGCCAAATGGTCTTTTGAATCAACAGACACCTACATGTGGGGCCCGGCATTTTTAGTACATGCAATTACTGATTCATTGAATTCTCAAGAATATGCATCTCAAAATG
>JBIPMW010000066.1:0-9363 GCA_044376455.1 Crocinitomicaceae bacterium
ATCCTCAATGATTATCAAAGTTTATTCGGAATCGGCGAAGGTGACTACGGCATTGGCTTAGTCTACGGAGACAAAGTTGATGTTGCTTCTTACAGCATCGCTAGTTCGAAATTCCAAGAACAAGAAAGAAATCAAGCCATGCAAAATGGTAAAGAATTCACTGAAACTGACATGGAAGCTTCAAGCGACAAAGCTTGGAATTTCATGGTAGACTCAACTATTCTCAGTAAAGAATATGAAAAACTTGGCATTAGCGTATCTGATCGTGAGCTAGACGCCTACTGGATGGCAAAAGATGGTTTTGGCGTTTTAGCTGACCTCAACCAGTTTTTCACTGACTCACTTACTGGTGTTCAAACTCCACAGTCAATTGAAGCGGGCCGTATGAAATTAGGGGCTACCCTTAACAAACTCAAAACTTCCAAAGATGCGCAAAGCGTAGAGCAATGGAACGGATTTAAAGCTTACCACACCGATCGTCGCAAAACTGAAAAATACTTTGGTCTCGTAAAACAAGGAATATTTGTTACTGACCTCGAGGCACAAGACCAATACTTGGCCAACAACGAAAAGAAAACAATCTCTTTTGTCGTACGTCGCTACACAGAAATCAGCGATGCCGACATCAAAGTAACTGAAGCTGAGGTTAAAGCTTATTACGACGAACACAAATCAGACAAAAAATACCTAGTGCGCAATCCGAGCCGCGATGTGAAGATGTTTGATGTAAATATTCGTCCTTCAAAAGCTGACTCTACAGTTTTCTCAAACAAAATGAACTTACTTCGTGCTGGTTTTTCAGCAAGCACCAATGATTCCGCTTTCATCGTAAAAAACAGCGAAACACCTGTATACTTCAGTGACAAGCGTGCAACAGCTGTTCCTGAAGGACACCCTAAAGCTGACCGCTACCAAAACTACCCAAGAAGTCTTGATACCGTTTTCAAAACTGCAGCACTTGGTCAACTAGTAGGGCCTTATGCTTCTAAAGAAAAAATGGTGCTTTCCAAAGTGATCGGGTTTACACCTGCCAGCTTAAAAGCTCGCCACATTCTTATTTCTACAGCAAACTCAACAGATGCTAAAGTCCTTGCGGCTAAAAAGAAAACTGCAGACAGTCTTGTTAAAATTCTAAACAAAACGAACTGGGATGCCATCACTGCCAAGTATTCAGAAGATCCAGGATCTAAAGACAAAGGTGGTCTATACGAAGACTTCCTTGAAGGAGATATGGTTAAAGAATTTGGTGGCTATTGTGCCACTGCTCCTATCGGCAAAATAGGCGTAGTAAAAACAGATTTCGGTTACCACATCATCGAAGTACTCGAGCGCTCTGCAGAAAAATTCCCATTGCTTGCCTCTGTTAACCTTACTTTCAAACCTTCGGAAGAAACCGTTGCGAACATGGAAAGCGAAGTAAACGGAATTCTTCTAAAACTTGATCGCCAAATTTCGAAAGAAGAAGATCCATTCAAAAAAGCTGCTTTATTTGACACCATTGTTACCCGTGCATCATACGCACCACGTGTTATTCAAATCGAAGATAATGCTCCGAAAGTATATGGCTTTACAACAACTATGGCCCGTGACCGCATCTTAGAAATGGCATTTGCTGAAGATGCTACAGTCGGAACCATGACACTTTCACCTATCCGTGATAAAGACAAATACGTTATTGCCATGGTGAGTGCATTGCGTCCTGAAGGCGAGCCATTGTATGAAAATGTACGTGCGCAAATGGAACGCGAATTGATCCAAGAGAAAAAAGCAAAACGCTTCATGAATCAAATGGCCGGAAAATCATTACAAACCATTTCTAAGAAGTTCAATACACCTGTTATTGATGCCGAAATTACATTTGGAAATCCTCAAATTTCAAATGCTGGTTATGAGCCAACAATCGTAGGTAACTTGTTCTCTGGGGCAATTAAAAAAGGTCAGCGCACACTACCATTAAAAGGAGAAAGTGGTGTTTATGTCATTCAAATTAAACGCGTAACTAAAGCTCCAGCAACGAAAAACTATCAAGCTGAACGCGATCAACTCATGCAAGGGCTCTTGAGCCAAGTTGAAGGCCAAGCTATGGGTGGTTTACGTAAAAAAGCTGCTGTAGTAGACAACCGTAAGCTTTCTGAACTCGGCGTGCGTTTGTAATTAAACACCATGACCAAAGCCGAAATTCGCAAGCACTACAAAGCGAAGCGAGCTCAGCTCACACCTTTCGAACTATCAAAAATCTCAGCACAAGTACAAGCACTTGTGCTGGATTCTTTTCAATTCCCCTCTAAATTTGTCAGTCTGTTTTTGCCTATTGAAAGTCAAAAAGAGATTTCAACCTACGGTTTACTCGAAGATATTCTGCTCAAAGGTGGTCATCCCATCTTATCCAAAGCAGATTTCGCAGACCACAGCCTAACGCTCTATCACTACGAAGAGCCTAGACAACTAGAAATATCCTCATTTGGCATACCGGAACCCAAATACGGTCGCACTTTGTTACCGACTAAGCTAGACTACGTATTCGTTCCTCTATTAGCACTAGATTCTCAAGGGCACAGAGTTGGTTATGGAAAAGGGTTTTATGACCGCTTGCTCAAGCAATGTAAGCCAGATTGCCAGTTTATTGGCCTGCACCTTTTTGATGAATTTATTGAAATTTCAGATGTAAGCGAACATGACATTCCATTACATTTCTGTTTCACACCAGGAGGGATTTATGATTTCAGAAAATAAAAATCAGGGAAAGTTTCACTTGCTCGCGATCTTACTGATCCCAACAAATATGACTTCACTTTTTCTGATTCCACGAAGGCTCTGGTGGCTAACGCTCCTGATTTTAGGAGCATCGGCTTTCCTTACTTTTTTGGTTTTGCGGAAGAAGACTTCTTCACAATAACACCATCTGCCTCAATATTGAGCTCAATTTTGGGTGTCGTGATTAAATCAATTTCGGCCTGACTCGCCTTCGCATCTTCCAAAAAGTGCTTTTGCATCGCAACTGAAATGGTGTCCAAATAAGAAGTGCCATGAAAGTAAGCTATTGAACCTGCTTCTGTGGCGGGCGGAATCGAAAAGAATAGCCAGCACTTTGACAAACAGCAACTAAAGGGGCCTTGAATGTATAAGATTGATCTGTAGGATTTGCTTTAAAACGCGTCAACAAGGGATAAAAGTGTGCCTTTCATTTATTTAGTTTATTGGAGATAATTGTCAAAGAAAGCGCCGAGGTCATAGGATTTGCTTTCAACCTGGACAGAAACAATTTGATTGGCAGAAAGAAAACGCAAAATTACCCGACGAGAAAAAGTATCGTTGGTGATCATGTGAAAAGTTGCCAAATGTGATTTTTCATCAAACTCGACGGTAAACATATTGGTGTAATACTTGGCATACATGGCCACGTTTTCGGCCGTTACTTCGTTTGGTAAGGTTAGCTGGATATGGCCACTTGCCACACCGCCTTTAAGCTCAGCTAAATTTTTTACAGAAGCACTAAGTGTTTTTTGTCCGAGAACAAGAAAATTAAGACAAAGTGCGATAAATAAGAATGCTACTTTTTTCATAAGAGTCATTTTACATACAATGTGATAAAACTACGAAATAATTCAATAAATTGCCAACGTGTCTGATTTAATAAGCAAATATCAAGAATTGTACCCCGAAGCTGGATGTGATGAGGCAGGACGTGGCTGCTTGGCTGGGCCAGTCGTTGCTGCGGCTGTCATCCTAGACCCTGAAAATCCCATTGCCGCCTTGAATGATTCCAAGCAGTTGAGTGCAAAAAAACGAATGATATTGAGGTCCGAAATTATGGATAAAGCCCTTGCCTATGGCATTGGCATTGTGGATCATGTCGAAATTGATCAAATCAATATTCTCAATGCGAGCATTCTTGCCATGCACAAGGCACTTGATCAATTAACGCTAAGGCCCCAATTTATTTTAGTAGATGGCAATCGATTCAAACCATATCAGGATTTACCATTTTCATGTATGGTCAAGGGCGATGCGCGCTTTGCTGCCATTGCCGCAGCAAGTATCCTTGCTAAAACAGAGCGTGACTTACTGATGAGTAAATTGCACGAGGCGTATCCGATGTATGCTTGGGAACAAAATCAGGGTTATCCTACGCTAGCACATCGAAAAGCCATTGCGCAGCACGGCGTTTCACCACATCATCGCCTCACATTTCAGTTACTTGCCCCAAATCAGCAATTAGACTTGTTTGATTAAACAAATCAATGTTGATTAGATTCTTTCAGCAAGTGGAAAGATGGAGCTTACCAACTTAACTTTGAAGAAAAAGTACACATGCGCCAACGCCTTGTCCTTCTCATTTTAAGCAGCCTAGCTTTTATTTGGGTATTATTTGCATCCTATGATTTGCTCTCCAACGAGACAATCACAGACTTTCGAAGTTATTTCAATAATAAAGATGGTAAAGTTTGGGTAATCCGAGAAGCCAGTGAATTTGAATGGGACAAAGAAGGAGTTCAAACCACAGAGCTCAATCAAAACCTTTATTATTCCGTTACTCGAGCTACAAAAATTCCTGTAACTATTTTTTTTAGTGCCAAAAGAACCCTATTTCTCGTTGAAAAGAAAGGCAACTGGAGTAGCAAGGAAGTCAAGCAGCTATTTGAGAATGGCATGTTCCCACTTCAGTTAGGAAAGCTAAAAAACTTTGAATTTGGTAAGCTGCACGGGCAGTATAATAAGAATCAATTACTGATTTATGAAGGTGAATTAGATGCGCCGCAAGTCCAAGATTTACACCTCAATACCAAATCATCATACTCTTGGATCACTTGGCAGCAAAATACAGCCCACATTACAGACACCTATGTCAAACCTCAACTGCGATATCGCTATGAGAAGTATCGGAACACTTCTAAAAGACTCAAAAAAGTAGATGATTACAGCATTTTTGCCGAGGCCATTCCTGATTTTGTGACGAGTTATTATTTCTATGAAAAAAACTATGCAGCTGAATTGGACCCAAAATTTGAAAAAACACCCTGGTATCAGTGCATGAAGACAGGCTTTGTTCACCTCAAAAAGGACAGCGCTAGTTTGTTGTTATTTGACTTTTATGAAAATGCGAATCCGTTACTCGTTCTCAACGAAGCGTTGAGAAAAGAAGAGCTCAATGAAGAAGTGCAAGTATATGATAATCAATGGGTCAGCAAACTCATTGAAGCGAAAAAAAACACATGGCACGTCGGTACATTTGGAAACTATGCCTTCGCCAGCACCAACAAAGAACTTTTTGATCAGGCATTAGCTGCGGCTAAACTGAACCAAACGATTGCACAAGACACAAATAAAATCGTGCGCTTTTACGAATATATGCCTAAAAAAGTAAGTGCACGATGGGTTGATGGCAATATAAAAAAAACACTCACACTACTTGGAAATGATGTCGTGGTTACCAGTTATCAAAGACTGAGCGAACAACAAGAAAAAGACCAAGATAAAATTAGGGATTACTTCGTCATGAATCCGGGGTCTAGGGTACTTGATTTTGCGAGCTTTTCTGATCGCGGAAACGTCATATTACAAACCGAAAATCAAAAATTAGTTGGCTATATCAATGGGCTAAGAAAATGGGAAAAACCATTAAACGGTGAAGTCAAAGATATCTATGGGCTAGCTCTTCTAGAGCAGCTTGTTGTCGTGCAATATGCACATGAAGCCCAGATCTATGACAAAACAGGCAGAATCGTTTATCGCCTAACGCATGAAGCAGGTACTGGAATAGGCGCTTATGACCTAAATGGCAAAAAAGAATTTATTTGCTCAAACGGAGGAGCGAATCTTCAATTGATCAACGAAAACGGCGCAGCCATTAAGCAATTTGCCACAGGAGGTCAGCTCAAAGATTTTGGGATTTTCAGACAAAACGGCAGGCCCTATTTAGGTATTTTAACGGACAAACAGTTCACAACAATTGATCTTGCCAAACGCAAACTGAGCACGAAGCAAAATTTAGATAGTACTTATGTATTAGCGAAGTCGGTATCGAACATAGCTGCAATTCAGGTGAAAAAGAATCAAGCTATTGTTTTACAAAATGGCGCTAAAAAACAATTCCAGGTACCAAATGGCGTTGAATTCCTTATTGCTTACAAACAAGGCGCAAATACGGTTTATTTATTCAAAAGAAATGCAGCTGTATATGCCTTTGATCAAATAGGTAACAGCATATGGGAAAAAACTTTGCCGCTCCAGGAACTCAATCAGTGCAAAATCTATCAGCACGCAAGTGGTCAAAGTTGCTTGGTGTTTTTAGATGCTATAGGCAACCAAATCCACCTTCTTGACGACTTAGGTAGAGATCTTGACCGTCAAGACCGTCACGGAGAAGAACAAGTAGCAATTACGCGCTTTGGATCCAACGCTTACTCAATTACAACTTATTTAGGAACATATCTTATTCAATATACCAAACAATGAAAAAACTGACCTTCGCATTTCTCCTGTTCAATGCTCTATTTGTTCAGTCGCAATCATATCTCGGCAATATTACCAGCAATTATGCCGGTGCCCTTGGTAATCAGCTCAATCCGGCAAGTTTTGTCGATGGCCGCGTCAAATTCGACCTCACATTGCCAGCTGTCAATTTCTTCACCTATCAGAATTTTGGTTATTTCGACGCCAACGCCATGCGCACCGAACAAGGCAATGGTGGTTATTGGTGGGCCAAATCTTTTACCGACACTGCTATCCTCAATTCTTGGGTCTATCCGTCTTCGACTTTCATTGACCGCTTTATTGTACACAACTATAACGCACAAAGTACAGGCACGCTCGGCGCAAACATCAACTTCAATCTTGATCTTTTCAATTTAGCCTTTCACATCGGCGAAAAACGATCTATTGGCTTCAATGCCAGAATGCGTTCCATAACGAATGTAGATAACATGAACCCAAAACTCGCGGTACTTTCTGAGGAAGGCTTGGAGTATCCTGCGCTTTGGAATCAAGTCATCGACGAAGAATTGATCAATGTCAACCACATGACCTGGGCCGAAATTGGTTTCAATTACAGCCAAGTACTCATTGACAACAAGGAGCATTTTTTTAAAATCGGAATCACACCCAAACTTCTCTTAGGTTTTGCAAGCGCCTACGTGCATTCTCAAGACTTTACATATAACCTCGTCAATGAAGATACATCTCAGCTACTATCCGGGACATTTGACTACGGTTATTCCAAAGAAGTCGGTGATTTCATAACTGCAGGTATCAACGGCGATATTAACAACAATAACATTGTAGATTACCTCAAGCCAGGTTCTAAAGGTTTTGGCCTTGATATTGGTGCCATCTATGAATGGAGGCCAAACTATGCCAAATACAAATATGACATGGATGGCAAAACAGATCTCTGGATGCGCCAAGAGACAAAATACAAGGCGCGCGTTGGTCTCTCTATCATAGACATGGGAGGTATGAAATTCACTAAAGGTGGTTTGAGCCGAAATTTTGTAGTCAATACGAGCAATTTATTTGACCTCCATACTTTTGAAAGTGCTACAGATTTGGCCTCTTTTGATGGCATCATTGACTCCTTGATTACAGCATCTAGTGCCAACGGAACGCAAGATTGGGTTGCCCTACAAGCCCCTTCGCAAACTTACCGCATGCGCACACCAACTGCATTAAGCTTACAAGCCGACTACCACATCTGGAAATATTTCTACGTGAATGCGACTGCCATGCTGAACATGATTCCAAAAAACAAAGATACCAAAGTGCATGTGGCAAGTCAATTTAGCTTCACGCCAAGCTTTGATAGTCCTTATTTTGGTCTATATGTGCCTTTCGTGTACAATCAATACAGCGGCTTCAAATATGGCCTGGCTACAAGAATCGGTCCACTGATTTTAGGACTCAACGACATGAATTTACTGCGTGCTAAGAATGAAATTAGTGGTATTGACTTTTATGCGGGCTTGAGACTCCCAATTCTTTACCACCGCGTTAAGGATAAAGATAAAGACAAGGTTTCGGACCGCATGGATGAATGTAAAAATGTACCTGGAACCTGGAACTTCCTCGGTTGCCCTGACACAGATGGCGACGGAATCCCAGATTCTGAAGATGCCTGTGTTGACGTCATGGGCATCAAAGAATTCAAAGGCTGCCCAGATACAGATGGTGACAAAATCATTGACAGTGAAGATGCCTGCCCAACTGTTGCTGGTCTCAAAGAATTCAAAGGCTGCCCAGATACAGACGGCGACAAAATCATTGACAGCGAAGATGCTTGCCCAACTGTTGCAGGTGTACTTGCACTCAAAGGTTGTCCTGACAAAGATGCCGATGGCGTTACGGATGCAGAAGATGCTTGTCCTGATAATGCGGGTCCTAAGGAAAATCAAGGATGCCCAGACAAAGATGCAGATGGCCTATTCGACTTTATTGACCAATGCCCTGAAATTGCGGGTCCTAAAGAAAATCAGGGTTGCCCATGGCCAGATACAGATGCCGATGGCCTTTTAGATAAAGATGACGAGTGTCCGAATTTAGCAGGTCCTAAGGCAAATAAAGGTTGTCCGTACAAAGATTCAGACAAAGATGGTTTGCTGGACAAAGATGACGATTGCCCAAATACACCTGGACCTAAAACTAACAAAGGATGTCCGGTCATTGAAAAAGCCGTTATTGAAGTACTGAAAACAGCATTTGATAACCTAGAATTTGAAACAAACAAGGATGTCATTTTTGAAAGTTCCAAGCCGTCATTGAACGAATTAGCATTGGTTTTACAGAAAAAGACTACCTGGAAGTTGCAAATTTCTGGGCATACCGACAACGTTGGCGATGACAACCTCAACATGGTATTGTCTAAAAAACGTGCTGAGGCACTCAAGGCCTATTTGGTGTCACAAGGAATTGATCCTTCCCGATTAATTACCCAATATTTCGGAGAGACCAAACCAATAGCTCCAAATGATACGCCTGAAGGCCGCCAAAAGAACAGACGTGTTGAAATGAAAATTGTGTTTGAATAAAGCCAACTCAATATTAGAACTATCAAAAAGGGCGTCCGTAGGGTCGCCCTTTTTTCATGTTAAGCCTATGTTAAGCTTATATTGACGCTAATTAACGCTTTGTTAATATTGCATTAATGTACTCATCAAGATACTACATGACCTTTGCAGTACAAATTTTAAAGTACAGCAATGAAGCTATTTACCTCAATTCTAGGCATTTTATTCTTAACACTTTTATCGTCTTATGCACTTGGGCAAACTGGTACGATTTCAGGTACAGTAAACGATGAAGATCAAAAAATACTCAAAGAATTTTCAGTCAAACTATCGGCGCCAATCAAGGCAACGCTCGATCTGGAGA
>JBIPMW010000223.1:0-2908 GCA_044376455.1 Crocinitomicaceae bacterium
ATGTCAGAGGAATTGCAAAAATGCCCATCATGCGAATCACCCTACGGTTATGAGAGCGGCGAAGGTCAATATACGTGTCCAGAATGTTCCTTTGAGTGGACACAAGCAGAGATCGCTTCAGCAGATGAATTAATTGTTATTGATGCCAATGGTGCGCGTTTGCAAAACGGAGACTCCGTTGTTGTTGTCAAAGATTTACCTGTTAAAGGCGCTCCCAAACCGGTCATTAAAGCAGGCACCAAAGTGAAGAATATCCGCCTCAATGACGGCGATCACAACATCGATTGTAAAATAGATGGCTTCGGCGCTATGGCCCTTAAGTCAGAGTTTGTAAAGAAAGCCTAATTTAATTTTTGAATATAGTGCACTGATCAATTTAAATACTTAATTTTCAGTATATTAAATTAATCGTACATGTTCTCAAATGCTTTTAAGTCTCGTTTCGAGAAGCTCACGTTATACTTCGGTATCACCGCTTTTTTAGTACACGCTGCGATTATTTTCGCATTGCGTCTTGAGCTTTTAGATGCAAAGTATTTCCCAGAAAATCTTTTTGGAAATCCCTTTGCAGCTTTATTTTCGCCATTTAGCTCTTTACTCGTTTACGAGGTTTATTTATTGATATTTTACCTAAGGCAGAGTTACACTAAAAGTGTGGCCAAACAGCTTGAAATCATGGCATTGATACTGCTAAGAAATTGCTTCAAGGATATTGGCCAACTTACCGAAGCAAAAGTTTCATTATTAAATAGTGAACTCATTAAAGATTTATCAGGTTTCGTGGCTTTACTGCTTTTAGTATGGGTTTTTTATCATCTCGATGCAAAGCGATTAGAGGTAAAGTATGAATTAAGTAATGCATTCATCAAACTCAAAGAGCGGATGTCGGTTTTTTTATTGATTGTATTTTTCGGACTTTCTTTCTATTCATTCTCAACTTGGTTAATTGATTTGGTGAAATACGCTGATAATCACGCGGCACTCTCTGACCCATCTCATATTTTTTACACGGAGTTCTTTACCTTACTGACTTTCGTCGATGTTTTGTTATTATTGAGTAGCGCTAAAAATTTGCAAAATACAATTTTGATTATCAGAAATTCTGGCTATGTTTTAGCAACTTTTTTAGCGAGGATTTCTTTTTCATTAGAAGGCTGGGAACGCATTATCTTAATTGTTTTAGGAGCAATTATTGCTGTTTTCATGTTATGGATTAGCAGAAGAAGTGTATTTTTATTGCAACCAGAGAAATAAAAAATATACGCTAAATTATGAAGCTGAATCACAACGAACGGATGGCCCAAATGACCTTTGCAACGGTTTATCCGCTGTATTGTGTAAAGGTGGAGCGTAAAGGCCGAACGGTTGCGGAACTCAATGAGGTTATTTCTTGGCTAACTGGTTTTGATGATGCACAAATTCAAAAGCAAATAGAAGACAAAGTAAATTTCGAAGTTTTCTTTCAACGTGCTCAATTGCATCCGAATGCCTCAAAAATTACGGGTCTAATTTGCGGTTATCGGATAGAAGAAATCCAAAATCCACTCACACAGAAAGTCCGATATTTGGATAAATTAGTGGATGAACTTGCGAAAGGAAGAGCGATGGAGAAGATATTGCGCCTTTGAAAAGTAATTATGAAAAAGGTCAATATTTTCTTTTATTGATTGGATGCAAATTTCAAATAGAGTGATTATTGGTTTTTGAATTAATTTTATACGTTAAAAGTGAAAAGATGAAATTCTATTATCTAGTTATCGTAGCATTTTTATTTGTTTCTTGTAACCGTTCGTCTTGTGACAATGCACAAGCTGCCACTATTGAAGATTACACCGGTTTGGATGGTTGCGGTTTAGTGATCAAGCTTCAGAACGGAACTGTTCTTGAACCAACCAACCTCAATGATTTCAATATTACCCTGACAGACGGTGTGAAAGTTTGGGTGAAGTACCATGAATTGAGCGGTTTGGGTTCAATTTGTATGGTGGGGTCTATCGTTGAAATCGATTGCTTGGCAAAACGTTAAGCATACAGAGCTTTCATTGCTGCCGTGCGGGCAATAAAAAAGGGGTTAACCAAATTCGCTTTGTTATAGTGTAGTGGCTCACCTGATGCGGCGTGCACTACTTCACCACCTAAAGCTTCCAAGATGGCTTGCCCAGCTGCAATATCCCATTCCATGGTTGGCGCAAAACGTGGATACACATCGGCTTTTCCTAGTGCCAAATCATAAAATTTGAGTGCAGATCCTTTTCTGATGAAATCTAGGTTGTGCCCAGCTTCTTTTAGTTCATTGATGAATTGCAATACAGGGCCACTGTGATGACTTCTTGAACAAGCCATGACAATGGGATTGTTTGTATTTGATGGAGAAGAAAGTTTCAGCCATTTTTCTTGCAAATGGTAGTCGTTAAAATGGAATAAAAACACGCCAGTTTCTTTTGAACCCAACAAAATTATTTCTTGAACTGGAGCAGCAATGAGTCCGAAAGTCGGTTTGCCGTCTTGTATCAGGGCAATATTCACGGCAAATTCGTCATTGCGTTTGATGAATTCTTTGGTACCGTCGAGCGGATCAATACACCAGCTCAAAGGCCATTCTTGCCTTTCAATAAAAGCTGCTTTTTCGGTTTCCTCCCCGGTAATCGGAATACCGAGTGGCTTTAAAATATTTTCGATACAAGCGCTCGCGGCATGATCTGCTTCGGTGACCGGAGAACCATCGTGCTTCAAGACTTCTTGAAACCCTTGCTCATAAACTTTCATGATAGCTTTGGCTGCTTGGATGGCAGCTGAGATAGCGGCTTGATATATGGGTGATATTTCTGGCAATTACAGTTGCATTTCGGGCACAAAATCAGGCACAACAAGTTCGCCTTCTGTTTTGGCGATAATTTCTTCCACACTG
>JBIPMW010000224.1:0-2893 GCA_044376455.1 Crocinitomicaceae bacterium
TAATTGGTGTACCAATTGTTATTCACATTGTTTTCATATTCGTTCGGGCCAGTTACACCAAGCATGACATAAGCTTTTTTAGCTTCGGACCAATTGAAGCGCTGAGCCCAGAAACGAGCAATACCGGCAAGGACAGGCAAGCCATATTCTGAGAGATACGCGGTATCACCAGTATGGCGAACATAATTATAAATTGCAAAGGCAATAGCCCCATTGCGGTGAATTTCTTCAAATGTAATTTCCCACTCGTTGTGACACTCTTCACCATTCATGGTTACCATTGGGTAAAGCGCTGCTCCGTTTTTAAAACCTAATTTCTCAGCGTTTTCAATAGCGCGATCTAGATGATGATATCGATAAATTAAGAGCTGCTTAGCGACTTGAGGATCTGCGGTTTTGAGATAGAATGGCAAACAATAAGCTTCTGTATCCCAATAGGTTGCTCCTCCATACTTTTCACCGGTAAAACCTTTTGGGCCAATATTTAATTTGGCATTTTTACCTGTATAGGTTTGGTACAAATGGTAAATATTGAAACGAATTCCTTGTTGAGAGGCTTCATCTCCTTCTATGAGGATGTCTGCACTTTTCCAGATTTCGGCCCAAGCATTTTCATGCTCCGTGCGCAGCGTGTCAAAACCCGAGGTATAGGCATCGCGTACGCGTTTGATTGCTTTTGCTGCCAATTCAAACTCTGAATGATTGATGGTTGATGTTACTGCTACATACTTTTTGAGTGTAAAGCGCACGCCTTTCTCAAGGTAATGTTCGAAGTTGTTTTCTACATAGAAATCTCGTTGTGCAACATTTGGATGTATGGTCAAGAGTTCTTGTTCGCGCCAAAATGAAAAGCGCATGGCTGTAGCGACGCAAAAATTAGTTTTTTTAGTACGCGCACACAAAATTCCTTTCTGTATATCGACTTTCCTTGAATCTTCAAGCCAGAAAAACTCGTCATAGTTAGCATCGTGATTGCTTACATTGCCGTCTAGATAAGGTGTGAACTTTACATTTCCACTGAAATTGAGTGGTGTTACCGTGTAGGAAATCGCTGCAATTTCTTCTCGGGCTATGGAGCAAAAACGAATACTCTCTACTTCCAATTCCTTTCCGGAACCAAATACCACGCGAAAAGTTCTTTTGAGAAGCCCTTTTTGCATATCTAATTCACGGTGAAAGTATTTGATTTGCTGCTGATTTAAATCAAGTTGCTCGCCATCAATTTCGATATTGATGCCTATCCAATTTGTTGAATTCAGAACTTTGGCAAAATATTCTGGATAACCGTTTTTCCACCAACCGACACGTGTTTTATCGGGATAGTAAACACCTCCAATGTAACTTCCTTGCAGCGAAACACCACTGTATTTTTCTTCAAAATTGGCGCGCTGTCCAAAAGAACCATTACCAATACTGAAAATACTTTCGGCTTGCTTTTGTTTGTTGGCATCAAATTTTGTCTCGATGATCTTCCAAGGATCAATTTCAAATAAATTACGCATAGTTGGCTAAACTAAATTCTGTCAAATCGTTAAAATAAATATCTGCTTGTTGGGCTATGTTTGGGTTTCCGACTCCTACGGCTGTAAAGCCACCTGCTTTGGCAGCAGCAATTCCAGACGCAGCATCTTCAAAAACTAAAACTTCTTTTGGGTCAAGTTGCAAGGCTTTAGCTCCGTTTAAAAAAACTTCCGGGTGTGGTTTTGGATCAGTTACTCCGTTGCCATCAATAACCACATCAAAATAAGGGGCAATTCCTAATTTATTCAAGATAAAATGAGCATTTTTACTTGAAGAACCAACGCCTAATAAAATTCCTTTTGCTTTGGCTTCTTCGAGTAAAGCGGCTACACCGGGCAATAAATCTGAGGCACTCAAGGACTGAATCGATTCAAGGTAAAAATCGTTTTTACTCTTGAGTGAAGCCTCGAATTCATCATTGGTAATGGTTTTTGCACCCATTTCTAAGATTTTTTTCAAGGAGTCCACCCTACTCACGCCCTTCAATAGTTCGTTTTCGTTTTCCGTGAAAGCAATATCCAAACTGTGTGCACAGCGCTGCCATGCGATAAAATGATTGTGTTCTGTTGTTACTAATACTCCGTCAAGATCAAAAAGGAGTCCTTTAATTGGCGACATTGTTTTCTTTGATTCGTAAGGTTAATATTCCGGCTACAATAAGTAAAATCCCGCCAACGGTAACTGCGGCAATTCTTGAATTCTGAAGTAAGCCAGACATGACATCGCCAAAGAACAACGATGCGATGATTTCAGGAAGTACGATGAAGAAGTTAAAGATCCCCATATAAATACCGATTTTGTTGGCTGGCAAACACGGCACTAACATAGCATATGGCATCGAGAGAATGCTGCTCCAGGCGATACCTACTAAGCCCATGATCAAGAAAAGCATCCAAGTACTATTTTGATCGACAAAATTAATCAGCATAAGACCAAGCCCACCAATCAATAGACTTGTGAAATGCGTCCATTTCTGACCAATTTTTGCAGCTAAAAATGGCAAAACTAGTGCAAATAAAAAGGTTACCACATTTTCAAATGAATAAGCTAATCCGGCTAAATCAGAGCCTTCTCCATAAGCAGCACTACCGGGCTCACCTTTAAAGATTTCTGAAGCCACAGCAGTGGTAAAAAAGAACCACATTAAGAATAAACCAGGCCATGTCAAAAACTGAACCAACGCGAGTTGTCGCATTTGCTTGGGCATTGTTTTGATGGCCGTTAAAATTTCAGTTGCACCGTGTACAATCCCTTTCTTTTCTGCTTTTGTTGCGGCAAGTTCTTCTTCAGTAGGTGGGTATTCTTTGGTAGTCAGAACCGTATATAATACTGCCCCAAAGAAAGCCATTGCGCCGATATAAAAACTCCATTT
>JBIPMW010000067.1:0-9309 GCA_044376455.1 Crocinitomicaceae bacterium
TCATTTGGCATTGTGGCTGAAAACAACCAAACATTTTTGTCAATTGGCGTTTGATCTAGGATCATGTCGATGTCTTCTTTGAAGCCCATATTGAGCATTTCATCGGCCTCATCGAGAATGACGTATTTCACTTGGCCCAACTGCACCACTTTGCGGTTGATAAGGTCAACTAAACGACCTGGTGTTGCCACAACGATAGATGTTCCTTTCTTAACGTTAGAAATTTGTGTACGGATATCGGTTCCGCCGTACACTGCTGTGATATTGCCGTCGAGATACTTTGCAAAAACATTTAAGTCTTTGGTAATCTGAAGGCAGAGCTCGCGGGTTGGGCAAATGATTAGCCCTTGTGGCAGGCGTGCTGCTGTATCAATGTTATTAATTAACGGCAAACCGAATGCGGCCGTTTTTCCTGTTCCGGTCTGCGCCAGACCGACAAAATCGCAATCTTCACCTAATAAATAAGGTATTGCTTGTTCCTGGATGGGGGTCGGTGCTTCAAAACCCAATTCTGTCAACGACTTCAGCACCTCTCGCCTCAATCCCAGTTCTTCAAATGTCATGTATTCTTTTTAAAATTAGGTGCAAAGGTACATAGATTATAGGGATTTATTGTTAATAAGTTGATTAGTAGTGTTAAAAAACATTTTGAACTGTCATTTGTATAGGCTTTAAAGGCCTGATTTTGACGAATTATTTGTAATTTTCAATAATGAATATAATCCGTCAATTTCAACTTCTCCTTGCTTTATTCTTATTACAAAGCCAACAACTATTAGCGCAGCGAGTTACACCGCTGCAACCAGACATTCAAATCGATTCCATTTTCAAACCTAAGCCTTGGGCAGCAAAATTGGCCCAAGACCCGATATCCAAAAATCTTTTCTACGCCAGTTCGAACGGCAACATTTATGAGGTTTTCGAACAATTAAAGTCAGATACCTTGCGCTACACGAGCCAAGATCATGGCCTTAGTCGGCTTCAAGGCTTTTGTTTTTTAGACAGCACCATTTTCCTTTCCGGCAATATTTGGTACAGCACAACTGGTATTGGAATGATCATCAAAGGAGTATTACAACCCAACGGATCTAGGACTTGGTCAACGGTACTTTCAACAGAAGCTTACCCAACCAGCAGCGCCAGTGGCGATCACGGTTTTACGGCCCTCAATATCGACCCCACGCAACAATATTTGTTTTTTTCAAGTGGTTCAAGAACTTCCTTCGGAGAAGTTCAAACCAATAATGGCACCTACCCTGGCCTGCGCGAACAAGCGCTAACGAGCAAAATCTTCAGAATTCCTATAGATGCCGAAAATCTCTATCTATTGAATGATTCGGTTTTTTTGGCCAATTCGGGCTACGTTTTTGCCGAAGGTACCAGAAACGCCTATGACATGGCCTGGAATGCCCAGAACCATTTATTTGCCATTGACAACGCCGGCGAACGCGATGACCCCGAAGAACTCAATTGGATCCAGCAAGGTAAGCACTATGGTTTTCCATGGCGCATTGGCGGCAATCAAAATCCTTTACTTGACCCGCAGTACGATGCCACACAAGACCCATTAATTAACCCGCTGAACGACGCTTTTTTAGCAGGTCATTTCAATGCTGACTCTAACTTCCCAGTAATCCCTTCTGGACTTCAATTTACTGAACCACTTGCGCATTATGGCAACGTTGCCGACTATTACAAAGACGAGGCAAGCGGTGCCATAAACAAAACGAGTGAAACCGGCGTACCGATCAAGACCTTTACGCCACATCGATCACCGCTAGGCTTGCTCATCGATAAGAACAATGAGTTGGGTTCTATTTACACCGGCAAGGGCTTCATTTTAAGTTTCATGCCCGGTGGCGATAGCACCGGCTTCAGCCTAATTTCACCCTGGGGCTCACCCTGCCCCTTTGTTGACAACTCCAGAGAGTTGGTCCTGCTACAAATTCAATACGACAGCCTGCTGCAAGACTATAAACTGCATTCATCAAATGTAGCTACTGGTTTTTATTTACCTGTTGACGCTGTTCAAATTGGCACTTCCATTTATGTCATTGAAAACAATGGCGTGCTATGGCGCATTCGTTTTCCAGCACCAAACGTCATTCCAACAAGTGCAGCAGAAGGTTTATTTGTCTATCCAAACCCCGTAACGGACATTTTAAAGGTATACTACCCTAATCTGAGTAGTGAAGCACGGCACCTTGAAATCTTTGATGTGTTGGGTCAGAAAGTATGGTCAAGTGCCAACTTTACAGATGCATTCCTGAATACAAGTTCACCCAAATTGAGCAACGGAACTTATTTTGTTTGTATCTGCAGCGCAGAGAAAAGACTTGCTATCCAAAAAGTTCTTTTTTGCCAATAGCATCCTTGTCAAGGTTATTTTTCTATTTTTGAAAACTTTTAAATCAGAAAATCATCTATGCAACTCAACGGAATCATTGCCATTTCAGGAAGACCCGGTCTCTTCAAAGTCATCGCTCAAGGAAAAAACAGCGTCATTGTCGAATCTATGATCGATAAAAAACGTTTCCCTGCTTATGCCACAGAAAGGATTTCCACACTCGATGACATCAGTGTTTTCACGTATGAAGAAGATGTAAAATTGACCGACATCTTTGCTAAAATGTTAGCATTATACCCGAACGAAGGCCCTTCTCACAAGGCTGACATGAAAGAACTCGAGGCGGCAATGGCTCAATTTTTACCGAACTGGGACCAAGATCGCGTATACCCTTCTGATGTGCGCAAATTATTCCAGTGGTACAACCTTCTTTTAAAGGCAGGTTCTTTTGAAGCGGCTGAAGCTGAAGCAACGAGCGCAGACGCCAAAGAACTCAAAGCTCCTAAAGCAGATGCTCCTAAAAAGAAAGCACCTGCGGCAAGTGCTAGCACAAAAGCAGCCAAACCAGCTGCACCTAAAAAACCAACAGCGGTTAAAACAGGTTCTTCCAGAGGAAAATAAGATGAAAATTGAAAAAAGAGCGCGCCAATTTCTTCCAGAAAACTTGGCCATTACTGATTTTGAGGTCATTGAACCTTTCTTTCAAGACCTTTTAGCAAGAAAAATTGCAGCCATCCAAGACTTTGATCAATGGCTCGCGGATCGCTCCGAATTAGATGCGATTCTCGAAGAAGATTTGGCCTGGCGCTACATCCGCATGAGCATTAATACCCAAGATGAACAATTACGCGCTGCCTACAACGATTTCGTAAGCAAAATTCAACCCAAACTTGCACCATTAGAAGATCAACTCAATCAAAAGCTAGTTAAGATTCCATTTCTTGCGGAGCGCCAAGATACCGCACATCAAATTTATTTTAGGTCGGTCCGAAGTGCACTTGACCTTTTTAGAGAAGCCAACATCAGTATTGAAGCAGCGCTCAATGAAGAAGCCCAACAATATGGTGCAATTAGTGCAGCTCAAACCATCGAACACGGGGGCAAAGAGCTCACCATGCAACAGGCTGCGTTAATGCTCAAGGAACAAGACGAAACCCTCAGAAAAACAATCTTTGAGAAAATCGCAGAAAGGCGCCGACAAGACAGTGACAAGCTCCAGGATCTTTTTAGCTCACTCGTGCAAAAAAGACAGCAATTAGCTAGTAATGCAGGCTTTGATAATTACCGCGACTACAAATTTGTAGAGATGGGGCGTTTTGACTACACCAAGGAGGATTGCTTTGCCTTTCACGAGGCCATTAAAACACATATTGTTCCGTTAGTCAAGCAAATTCAGCAAGTTAAACTCGACCAACTTGGTAAGGCTCAATTTAAGCCTTGGGACCTCGAAGTGGATCCTGAAGGCAAACCTGCGCTGAAGCCTTTTACAAATGGCCAACAAATGTTGGAAGGCACCATCCGCATGTTTTCGCGCATAGATCCCTATTTTGGCGCTTGCTTGCAAACCATGGACGAACTCGGACATCTCGATTTAGATTCCAAAACTGGTAAGGCTCCTGGTGGCTACAATTACCCCTTGTATGAAATTGGGGTTCCTTTCATTTTCATGAACGCTGTTGGCGCTCAAAGAGACTTGGAAACGATGGTACACGAAGGTGGGCATGCGATTCATTCTTTTTTGAGTCGTGAACTCAACCTCACAGCTTTTAAAAATTTACCCTCAGAAGTAGCCGAATTGGCCTCCATGTCTATGGAACTACTGAGCATGCCACAATGGTCTGAGTTTTATCCCAATGAACTCGAGCACAAACGCGCCATGCGCGAACAACTCGAAGGCACCTTAAAAGTGCTGCCTTGGATTGCACAAATAGATGCGTTTCAACACTGGGTTTACGAAAATCCTACCCACAGCATTGCGCAAAGAAACGAGCATTGGCTTCATTTAGCACAAGAATTTGGAACTGGCCTCACCGATTGGTCGGGTTACGAAGATCAGGTTGCCAATGCCTGGCAAAAGCAGCTGCATCTTTTTGAAGTTCCGTTTTATTATATTGAATATGGCATTGCCCAACTTGGCGCACTTGGTGTTTGGAAAAACAGTATTGAAGATTATCCAAAAGCCATAGAAGCCTACAAAAACGCGCTAGTGCTAGGCTACACGAAGTCCTTGCCAGAAATTTACCAAACTGCAGGCGTGCCCTTTGACTTCTCTTCTGATAGACTACAGGAATTAGCCAAACTGATTCAATTGGAATTGAAAAAATTGCAATAACTACTCCGATTTGATACAGCAAATTAAAAATCTGTTTATATTTGCACCCGCACATGGCGAGATAGCTCAGTTGGTTAGAGCGTAGGATTCATAACCCTAAGGTCCCGAGTTCAACTCTCGGTCTCGCTACTCAAAGCCCAGTTCTTACTGGGCTTTTTTATTTTCCGCTAGTTTACCACAAACAATTATCCATACTTGCGTATTTCGCAAGTCATAGCGTTTTATTTGTTGTATTCCGTTTCATGATTTTTGAGAACTTCCTCAATTTTGGTGTAAAATAAACACCATGAAAAAACTGCTCTTCACTTTATTACTTTTATTAAGCTCTCAAAATTTTAGTCTTGCTCAAACGAGAAATTATCTTGAAGTCAACGCTGGCTTAGCCAGAATTTTTTACGACGGCTATTTCCCGGGGGTTTCTTTTTTAATTGGGCAGCAAAAATTCCTGGCACCGCAAACATTTCTGGAATACCAAGTTGGTTTGGCATTACCCTCCATTGCTACTGCCAAAGTAGGTCTCGGCTTTCAAGGAGACGCAATGGGCGTTAGTGCTGGGGTGCGCATTTTCCCTGCCTTTATTTACGGTCAGACCCACTTTAATTTACGCAACGGACAAATTAATATTTCAGCAGAGATTTCTCCGTTCAATCTGAATAATTGGGATTTAGGCCCATCATTTGGCGCTAATAATATATTCACACTGGGTTATCAATGGAACATTGGTAAAAGCCGTAAGAAATAATTTCCAAATCTTTTGTATTTTGCTCTATGCTTAGAGGTTTCTTCTTATTTCTTTTCATTGCTTCGTTTCAATTATTACTCGCTCATGACGAAGCGCAAAAAACTTATTCTTCTATTGCTGAAAAGGGTAAGCCCGGTACACCCTATTTGCTCTATTTATTTGTTTACACGAGCGAACAAACACAATCTGGCGCAGGGCACATCAGTATGGCTTTTGGAAAAGACACCGCCGCACTGACCTATTATACCAAATACAGAGCCCACGACGGCGGCGGTTTTAAAGTAAAAAATATCAATTACGCCGCTGCTTTTAATTATGATTTTGAAGTGCTCAAACACCAAAATAAAACCCCGAGTTTGGTTTTAAAATTGAAGGCGCTTGAGCCGGATCTTGACAAACTCGAGGCACTCAGTGACCACTGGAACATTGAAAAACCTTGGAGTCTTTTTATCAATAATTGTACTGACGCCGTAAAACGCAGCCTGAGAACCTCTCAAATTAACCCAGGTTTAGCATTTTTAATCAGTACTCCCAATGAACTCATCGAAGATTTATACGCCCATCATTTAGCCGAATTCAAAACCGATCAAATCGAAGTGGTTTATGGCAATTTGGATGCTTATCTGTACGCAGAACCCAACGCAGTACCTCAAACCTTGTTCGGGAAACGAAAAATAAAAAACCGCAACAAAGAAGCAATTGTCATCCTTACTGGTTTTGGCTCGAAGTATCACAGCCTCGCCAAACTGAGAAAGTACTTTTCAAACAAGGGTTACGACCTATACATCCCCAATTATATCTCTCGAATTTCACTCGAAAAAACAGTTGCTAATTTTGATCGCTTTTACCGGCAACGCGATCTCGTTCAATATGAAAAAATTCACGTATTCGCTTATATCGTTGGAGCGTGGAGTATCAATCATTGGCTTCAAACACATCCGAAAACAAACATCAAAAGCATTGTTTACGACCGCAGTGCTTTACAAGAAAGGGCTCCGTATATTTTAATTCAGGACCTCAAACTCCCTAATTATCTTGTATTTGGGCCAATCATGAAAGATTTACACCAAACACCTTACCAAGAAGTCACCGATTCGACCATTCAAAAAGGATTGCTACTCGAAACCTATGCTACGGCCATTGTAAGAAAACATCAAAAAACTGCGGCTGAACTTGGCCCCTATTGCTGGGATGCTTCGTGTTTTCAACAAAATTGCTTGGATTACAAATATGTCCCTTTGAATCATGATCAAATGTATACGCATCCGGAAGTCTTTGGCGCTGCTGTCCTGACCTTTTTTAAATTTGGTAATTTCGGCACAAGTCTCGATGTTATTAAACCTGTTGTCAACCCGTTTATCAAACATCAACCATGATATCTGTCTATCAATTTAAGCCCTACTTTCAAGCCCTTTTGAAACCGCTTATGGTGGGCTTGTACAGAATTGGTGTGACGCCCAATTTGCTGACCATACTCGGAATTCTCCTTTCATTTTTACTTGGATACAATTGTTATCAAAATTATACCGAGAATATCAGCTACCTCATCCTTCCGATCGGTTTATTCATCCGAATGATGCTCAATGCATTAGACGGCATGATGGCCAGGACCTACCACTTGGAAAGCAAACTCGGTGCTGTACTCAATGAGCTCGGGGATATCGTCTCAGATATCGCCATATTTTACCCCTTGTACTTGTTTTTCAATATACAGCTTGAGGTGGTGCTGCTATTTATTTTCTTAAGCATCCTCAATGAAACGGCCGGAATCCTGAGTTTAGCACTCATACAAGAGCGCCGTTATGACGGCCCAATGGGCAAAAGCGACCGCGCCTTGTTGATCGGCCTACTGAGTTTACTCTTGTATTTTGGTGTTCCCTTAAAAAACTACCTGCTTAACATCCTTTTGGTGGCCTGCGTACTTTTGATCATCAGCACAGTTAAACGTTGTTTACCAATTATTCATAAAGCATGAGTCCGGTTCTTCAAATGGTTGTTGTTATTTTGGGTGTCTTGGTATTTGCCACCGTTTTGTTCTGGTTTTGGAATAAAATACAACCTAGTGCACAAGTTTCAGAGATGATGCTGCGCACGAAGTCATGGTGGGTTATGGCTACAATTTTTGTATCTGCAGCATTAGTACATCCGCTTATTTCCTTTGCTGCCTTTGCTTTTTTATCTTTTGTTGCCCTCAGAGAATTATCTAGTATTAGCAAAAATGCGCGCTCAGAGGACCGCAATGTTATCCTTTGGGCTTACCTCGCAATTCCCGTCCAATATTATTTAGCGTATATGGGCTGGCATGATGCCTTCATGATGTTTATCCCTGTGTTTATGTTTGCGTTTATCCCATTTGTTTTGGTCATCAAAGGGCAAACTCAAGATATTGCAAGGTCTATGAGCGTCATTCCTACGCACCTTATGTTGACTGTTTTTTCCATCAGTCATTTGGCCTATTTACTCGCATTACCCGAACTCAAAGGTTTCGAGGTCGGAGGTCGAGGCTTGCTGCTCTATGTTGTTTTTCTGACCGAAATGAACGATGTTTTTCAGTTTACTTGGGGCAAATTAACGGGCCGACACAAAATCATCGAAAAAGTAAGTCCCAACAAAACCTGGGAAGGTTTCATTGGCGGCTTGCTCAGCACGATTGCTGCGGCCTTTTTCTTGCGCTTTTTAACGCCATTCTCACCAATGATTGCGTTGCTCTGTGGTTTGCTTATCGCCTGCGCTGGTTTTGTTGGAGACATCATTGTTTCAGCCATCAAAAGGGACTTCGGAATCAAAGACACCGGCACAGTCATCAAAGGTCATGGCGGTATTCTTGATCGCATCGATTCATTGGTGATCAGCGCGCCATTTTTCTTTTATTTCGTGTATCTGTTGTACTACTGATTTTGAAGTCGATACTCCTTGCCCTCATTTATAAATTTTTATTGCCCCTGCCCTTAAAATTATTGGGCGTCAAGATCTATGGACAGCAAAACCTCAAGATCCAAGGGCAATTTATTATTGTCGCCAATCATAATAGTCATTTGGATACAATGGCTCTGATGTCTAGCCTACCCCTTCACCTATTGATAAAAACACATCCTGTTGCAACAGCTCAATATTTTGGCAGAAAAAAATGGTTGGTCTGGCTCTCCAATCTTTTTGTCAATACCGTACTGATTCAACGAAAGGAAGACGCCCAAATTGATCCAGAAGCCGCGCAACACATTGATTCATCAAAGGCCCTAACTCTACTTGAAGATAAATTAGCCAATGGCCATTCCCTGATTATTTTTCCAGAAGGCACCCGCGGCGAACCTGAAAAACTACAGAATTTCAGAAAAGGAATTGGTGTTTTGCTACAGCGTTTCCCAAATATCCATTACATCCCGGTATTTATAAATGGTACGGGGAAAATCTTACCAAAAGGAGCGCTCTTGCCAGTTCCATTTGAGGCCAGTTTAAGAATTGGAAAGCCACAATTAATCGAGACCGATAACGTTGAAGACATAGTTGAGGAGGTAAAAAATGTTATCTTAGATATCCAAATAAAAAATAGAACCGCCTAAAACCAAACTGTGCTATTTAATTCTTTTGCATTTTTACTATTCTTTCCAATAGTCTTCATCATTTATTGGTTTGTTTTCGCTAAACAGGTGAAATGGCAAAACCTGCTGCTATTGTCAGCGAGTTATTTCTTTTACGGATGGTGGAATTACAAATTAGTGGGCTTGCTACTCGCTAGTACAGTTCTAGATTACCTTTTCGGCACATGGATTATCAAGAACAAAGGCAATAGAGCAAAGCTTTATCTGGTACTAAGTATCATTGTAAATATCCTGCTGCTCGGTTTTTTCAAATATTACAACTTCTTTGCAGCTGAATTAAATTTGTTAC
>JBIPMW010000373.1:0-2887 GCA_044376455.1 Crocinitomicaceae bacterium
CACAAGTATTAACTTTTTTCATACTTAACTTAATTGACGGTGAATAGATGATCAAGCTATAATCCTTAAAAGTGAAATTTCAGACTATGCCCAATCTCAATACCAGTCCTACCGTCAAAAAAAGAATTCTGCTCTTCTTAGAAAGACTATTAACTCATGTTAATAAGGAATCACGAGATCATCAGTATTGGTCAAATCACCTATCCTTCAGGTGGCTCGAAGAAGGTGCATCACATCCTAAGCTAATTGTTTATACAACTTTAAAAATATTAACAGATTTTTGTCATGGAATTACTAAGCAAAAGTTAGGTGCTGCCATTACTGTTGAACAGATGAGAAATGACCTTAAGGTTTTACAAGAATGGGAAATACTAACAGATAATAGATACAAACAAGCTAAAGGAGCGGCAAATTTGCACTTTACCCTAAATCTTTGGCATTCATCAACAGAAGAAAATTTGAAAAAATTTGAAGAAGAATGGGATAAGCGTAAATCTCCCGGTCTTGAAAACTCATCGGTTAAAACAGAAATAAATTATGATAATTTCGGATTAATTCCTGATACTTCTCAGATTTATGGGAGAGAAAAAGAACTAGAATTATTAAAACAAAAGTTTTTTCAAAATAGTCCCCCGTGTAAAATTATCGGAATTTTCGGAATAGCAGGAATCGGAAAAACATCTCTTGTCTGTAAACTGATTGAGCAAATTCAAGAGGAATTTTATCGTGTTATCTATTGGTCTTTTTTGAATCCTCCTTTACCCCTAGAATTTCTGGAAAATACAAGTAATATTATTTCACAGAATATTAGTTTTAAGACAGAAGATAAATTTAAAATAAAACTGATAAAATTTATCAAGATACTAGCCAAATATCGTTGTTTATTGTTTTTAGATAATATTGATGCCATTATTGAGCATGAAAACTATCGAGAATATAGTGAAATTTTACAAGCAATTGGTCAGTCAAAGCACAACAGCTGTTTAATTATAACCAGTCGAAAAATCCCTCAAGAACTTGAATCGTTAGTGGGAAATAAAACTTCAACTTATTTCCGAGAGTTACAAGGACTTGACTATCAAACTGGACGACAAATTTTGGGAGATATTGACACCTTTCATGGTTCAGAGGATGAATGGCAATTTTTAATTCAACAAGTCTGTCACGGCAATCCTTTATTCATCAAATCTATCGCTCATCATATTCAAGAAGTTCATCATAATAACCTCTCGGATTTTCTTTTAAAAGGGAATCTTCTGATAGAAAAAGTCGAGTCTATTTTAAATTCTTACTTTCAGCAACTATCTAATTTAGAAAAAGCGATTATTTTTGAGTTAGCGATTAATCGAAATCCAGTTTCTTTGTCGGAACTAGAACATAATATTATCATTGAACCTGACGGTAAAAGTATCCAAGAAGGGATCAGATCATTATCTAGCAAAATTCTGTTAGATAAAAAAGATGACTACTTTACCATACATCCTCTACTGATTGAATATTTCACTCAAAAAATTATTACCATAGCAACCGAAGAAATCAAAACTCAAAAATTCCAATTATTAAGAAGTAACTCCTTGACTAAAACTACTGTTCCTGATTATCTAAGAAAGATTCAAATTAATGTTATTTTACACCCAATAATTAAGAACTTAATCCATAATTTTCAAGAAAATAATCTAGAAAGCAAACTAATTGATTGTTTAAAGACATTAAAAAATGAACCTTCTGGACAAATTGGCGGCATTGCTGGCAATATCATTAACTTACTTAATATACTGAAAAATGGTCATTTAATCGGCTACGATTTTTCCCATATCCCTATTCGACAAGTCGATTTTTCAAACATTAGACTCAATCAAGTAGATTTTTCATACTCACAGTTTTTTGACTGTATTTTTCCTCAAACTTGTGGCAGTATTTTATCAATTTCTTGCAGTCAGTTTAATCGCTCTTTTCCAAGAGAAGATCTTTTAGCAACTGGTGACAGTCATGGGATGATTTACCTCTGGAAAGTCAAACAAGACGGAAAATTAGAATTAAGCAAAAGTTTTCCTGCTCACGGAAGTTGGGTGTGGTCAGTAGCCTTAAATTCCGAGGGACAGTTACTAGCAAGTGGGGGACAAGACGGAATTATTAAAATTTGGTCTATTACAACAGATCTATCTATAAATTGTCATTCTTTGCCCCACCCTTCTCAAAAACATTATGCTCCTATTAGAGCCGTTACTTTTAGTGCTGATAGTAAGTTTTTAGCCACAGGAAGTGAGGACAAAACTATTAAAATATGGTCAGTTGAAACAGGAGAATGTCTCCACACCCTTGAAGGACATCAAGAACGAGTAGGTGGTGTTACCTTTAGTCCAAATGGTCAACTTTTAGCCAGTGGCAGCGCTGATAAAACCATCAAAATATGGTCAGTTGACACAGGAGAATGTCTCCATACTCTTACAGGACACCAAGATTGGGTTTGGCAAGTTGCCTTTAGTTCCGATGGTCAACTTCTAGCCAGTGGAAGTGGGGATAAAACCATTAAAATATGGTCTATTATAGAAGGAGAATATCAAAATATTGATACTTTAGAAGGACACGAAAGCTGGATTTGGTCAATTGCTTTTAGTCCGGACGGTCAATATATAGCCAGTGGGAGTGAAGATTTTACACTGCGATTATGGTCAGTAAAAACCAGAGAATGTCTTCAATGTTTTAGGGGATATGGCAATCGATTATCATCGATTACTTTCAGTCCCGATAGTCAATATATCTTGAGTGGTTCTATAGATCGATCGATCCGATTATGGTCTATCAAAAACCATAAATGTCTTCAACAGATTAATGGTCATACTGACTGGATCTGTTCAGTAGCTTTTAGTCCCGATGGAAAAACATT
>JBIPMW010000258.1:0-2884 GCA_044376455.1 Crocinitomicaceae bacterium
GAACCACCAAGTAAAGCGGGCGGCGATAAATTCTTCGGCGTAAGCGGTCTTTGCCCGGAGGTGCCTTGTTTCGAGCCGATTGGTTGTCTATCTGGATTCCGTGGAGTGCCTATCACGAGCGGAAGTTTTGACATTGATTTTCCGGATGAAAAGTATTTGCCGGCTGATACTAAGCACTATAGCGAATGTGCGGAGTATTGTGCTTTGCCCGATAGAAATGAAGCTTCGACTGCTTCACGGTCCTGGCTCACGCGTAACTACAAATGGCTAATTACAACTGTTATCAGTCTCATTAATGCCGTGACGGGTCGTTGATGTAGTCATAGGGAATGTCCCGCAAAGCCGTCAACCGACAAAAGTCGCGACCGCGACATTCGAAAAGTGCGACGATCATATATGCGTCGATATAAATGTGCACGGAATTAAAACTCGAAACCAGCCGGCAGCCGAGGCAAGAAAAGATATTTATTTGGCATCATTACTAAGGGGAGTTAATGAACGTCGTTCAATATCGCGATTCCGTCGTTGATGCCTTGCCAACGAAAGCGCCACAACGCTTTACCAGCGATGGTCACCACTAAAGTGTGCTTTCGCTAAGTCCACCAAAACACTATCTGACGCTCGATGCCCGTCACACTTGAGGCCCCGTCATGTCGAGAAAGATCCCCAACGGGATTACGCGCAAACACATCGTCGAGGCCATCCGCGATCTAGACAGAGGGGTCGATCACCCCTTTGGCGAGTCCACCGGATACGACGTACTGTTCGAGGGACGCCGTTATCCGCCCAAGGCAGTCGTCGGGCTGGCGGTGGGGAAGCTTACGGGCAGGCAGCTCGGGCCGTCTGACTTCTCCGGCGGCATAAAATCAAGGTGCGTCCAGGTTCTTAAGGCCGCCGACTTCGCGATCGTTTCAAAGGGCGACACCCGCCGATACCCAGACGAGGTATCGGAGGAGGATGTCCATGTCGAGGGTGCCGTAAAGCGCGTGACGGTAAACAGTTACGAGCGTAACGACGAGGCCCGCGCGAGAGCGATCGACCACTATGGATTACGGTGCCAGGTCTGTGATTTCAACTTCAAGAGCACCTATGGCGCCTTGGGCGAGGGATTCATCCATGTACACCACACCGTTCCACTGTCGCAGATCGGGAAGTCGTACGTCGTTGACCCGATCGCCGACCTCAGACCAGTCTGCCCCAATTGTCACGCCATGCTGCACAAGCGGATGCCGCCCTACACGGTAGAGGAGCTCCGGGCGCTCGTCAGCGAGGCTGCCGCGGGCGGTAGTAGCCCTCCGCCGGGCTAGGCTGTCCGAGACTGCCCAAAGGCAATCGGAGCGGTCGAGCATACCCGACGCCGTAGGAAGCATCCTGCCGGGTGGGTTGCCAACCGTCGCACCGATGACAACGGAACCTTGTCAATGGCAATCCGCCGAATAGAAATACGCCTAACCGCGAACTACCGACGAAGCCCGCGCAGCGCCCTCAACAGACTCGGGCGGTGGCGCCAGGGGATGCGGGGAACCGCCGCCTAGCCCTACGAGGCGGCTGCTCAGGACAAGGAAGCATCGAGTCTCGATAAGAGCGCAGACGGTACTCAAGACGGGACCTGAAAATCACTAGCGATAGTCGTTTATCATGCGTGTCTCTAGTCGCTTTCATGCGAGAAGGCCGCTTCGGAGTGTATGCCTCGATGGAAATCAAGCTGACCTCACTATCGCCACTCTCCTTCGAGTTCGCGAAGACGGGCGACGTCGTCTCTCTGGTTCGCAAAAAGGCGAATAAAAAAGAGTTTCGCTCCTCGATTGGTGCCGCGGTAGACAGTATTCTCGTATTTAAAGGGCAGACCAAGATCGGGATGATTCCAATCAAGATAGGTGAGGAAAACGCGACCTACTTAGCAGACAAAGTGTCCGCAAAAGTCATCAAAGCGGACCCACTAAAGAAGCTGTTTGTCATAAACGTCTGAATAAACATCTATCGTCACCGATAAAGGAAAAATGGCGAGCTCATTCACTTTCGTCGACTTGTTTGCCGGCATTGGTGGTTTTCATCATGCCCTTGAGCAACTTGGTGGACACTGTGTCCTCGCATGTGAATTCGATGAAGAAGCCCGTCGAGTGTACGAGCATTCCTTCCCGCAGCGTCCTGATAGGAAATACAAGTTCATAAGCAACATTCGAATGCTGACACGGAATGACATCGACGATGAAAATTCGCTGAAGTCTACGCACGAGATTAAACGGCTCGTTCCGGACCATGACATTATCTGCGGTGGGTTTCCTTGTCAGCCGTTCTCAAAGTCTGGAGAGCAGCGTGGTGTGCGGGATACGACTCGCGGCACGCTGTTTTTTGACATTGTTCAAATCATCGACGCAAAACGGCCTAAATACGTGTTCCTCGAAAACGTGCGAAATATCGCCGGACCGAGGCACGAAAACACGTGGCGCACCGTCATCTCGTCTATTCGCGAAATGGGCTACCACATATCCGCAAAGCCCCTGATATTCTCGCCACATCTTTTACCGCCTGAACGGGGCGGCGCGCCGCAGGTTCGCGATCGCGTCTTCATTTTGGCAGTTCGAGACGATCTCGACGAAAAGCCGCTCGAGGACATCATTGAATTCAATACCGCCCTTCAGGAAAAGTCGCTCTGGAATCCGGACAAATGGAAAATCCGCGATTTTCTTGATCCCGATTCAAGCATTGAATCGTTGGAGCAGTATGCGATTGGCAAAAACGAGTCGATGTACGTTGATGCTTGGAACTACTTCGTCCAGAACATCGACACTGATCGCTTGCCTGGATTCCCAATATGGGTATACGCGTTCCGAGAAAAGCCGGAGACTGAGCCAGGAATGCCGGATTGGGAAGTCAACTTCCG
>JBIPMW010000384.1:0-2880 GCA_044376455.1 Crocinitomicaceae bacterium
AGTTGGCAATCTTGTAATGTACCGCAAGTCCTTCGTCATCGCTGTGCTTATCTAAATGGTTGCCTTTTTTAACTTTTTTATTGATCTCATTAAGCATTTCTACTTATTGCAAAGGTGAGATGCTCCCCTGTGGAATCAAAACAATCCCAATGACAGGATTGCAGAGGATGGGCAGTGGGGTCCAAATACCGCCGCTCGTCTCGGTAAATCTCCTGCTAATGGCTTTGCTAATGGTCCGACTCTAGACACAGGGGTTAATGGTGGGGGTAGCGTTGAACTAGGAGATCGCTTATTGCAACTCACGCGCCCACTTTTGGAAGGAGATGACGTGCGTCAAGTTCAGCAAGCATTAGTCCGCAATGGTTTCCAGTCAACAGTTGATGGTTTCTTTGGTCCAAAGACAGAAGAAGCAGTTAAAGCATTTCAACAACAGAAACAATTGCAACCTGTTGATGGCATCGTTGGACCTGCCACGCTTGCGGCTTTGGGACTCTCATCTTCCTAAAGGCAAACTGACATCAATAACCATGGAAACTATCGAAAACAAAATGCAAGGAGAATTTGCACAATGATCGGTCCAACCTTACGTTTATTTGACGGATTTGACCACACTTCTCCTCAACTTCGAGACGAAGTGATGGAACTGCAAGAACTGCTCAATGCCAAAGGAATTGCTGTCGTTATTGATGGCTTCTTTGGACAGGCAACCGAAATGGCTGTCAAACAATTTCAACGCTCTCGTGGTTTGGATGATGATGGAATTGTCGGTCCGCTGACTTGGGCAGCATTATCAGACGAGCAACCTCCCAATCTTGAACTTGTGTTTGCCACGACAATTGCTCGCAATGATGCTTCCATGCTCAGACAATTAGAAGCCGCTCAACAGTTTAGAGCTTTTATTGAAGAAGGAGCTAACCAACAGGGCTTTCCGATTGCTGTGATTGCGGGCATTGGTTCACGAGAATCTCACTGGGGATTACTCTTAAATCCACCTGGCCCTTCTGGTACGGGAGATTTTGGTCACGGTCGGGGACTGATGCAAATTGATGACCGTGCTTTTCCTCAGTTTACCTCTACTGGTAAGTGGAAAGATCCCAGAGAGAACATTCTCTTTGGCTGTCAAGTTCTTGCTGACAACCGAGCTTTTATGCAACGCAAGACTAATTTGCAAGGCAAAGAGCTTATCCGTGCCGCTTTAGCTGCATACAATTCTGGACCTGGAAATGCCCTAAGAGCTTTGCTCGACCACGGAGATGTTGATTTCTTCACTGCTAACCGGAATTATGGCAAAGATACTCTCAGTCGAGCCGGATGGTTCCAGTTACGTGGTTGGAGTTGACTAACAAAGTAAGTAGAGTTGTTGCATGAGCTAAATTATTGTCAACAACTCTATATTATTGCTCAAAGTTTTTAAACAATTTTATTGCCGAGATTTTTTCTAATTATGCCATTTACCGCCAAAGTCATTACCACAGCCGAATGGGGAGCGAGACCGCCAAAACTGGGAACGTTTCCTTTTAAAAGAACAGTTCCCCGTTATGTCATCGTCCACTATTTTTGTAAAAGGAGGTAAAAGCCACAATTAAACTTAAAACTCCATACATCGATCCAGTTTTATCCCCAAAAAAGAGGTGAATGACAATGAAAAAATCAATTGTTAAATGGATGCTTACTGCATTACTAACTACTGTTTTTGTGACTTTTGCCTATGGATTAGTTACCAACGTCTTAGCTCAAACTCCTTCTCCAACTCCTTCTGTAACACCTTCCTCTAAAACTCCTTCCCCGACTCCTGCTCCAACATCTTCCCCTCAAATCCCCTCCCGGACTGCTGCTGCAACATCTTCCCCTCAAACTCAATCTGGGACTCCTGCGAAGTTCTCTGACCAGGCGTTGGCAATAGCAATAGCATTAGGGGGTGTTTTGGGTTTCTATACAATTACTGTCTTGTGGGTAAGCTGGGATAACAACTATAATTTTCGTGAATTATGGATTAAGCCCGTAGCTTTGACAGCAGGACACCTTGGTAAAGCTAGTCTTTCTAATTTTCAAATTTTTGGTTTCACTTTAGTGGTGCTATTTCGACTTCTATACACTCTGTCCAATGAGAAAGAACTGAGTGGGCTATCAAATGATATTCTTTTACTACTAGGTATCAGTGCTGTTGGCACAACTGGTTCCAAGGTGATAGCATTGGGAAGCAAACGACTGACATTCTCTAATTGGGCCTGGTTGCGAAATCATCAATGGCTGACCATTGGTGAAAAAGGTTACGAGAAAAAACCAGAATTAGAAGATGCAAAATGGAGCGACCTAATCAAAAGCGGTGGTTCATTTGATGTTTACAGCTTTCAACTAGCAGGTTTTAGCTTGTTGGTAGCTGCTAGCTTATTTTTAGGTGTTTTCGGTACTGGTTCAGATCTGGCGACATTTACTTTACCGCAAAACTTTCTTTCTATTCTTGGACTGAGCAACGTTGTCTATCTAGGAGGGAAAGTTACAGATCCAAATTCTTACGAAGAACTCAACCAAAAAATCGATGAATTACGGACGGAAGAAACAGACTTAATTTCTCAATACCCTAATATTCAACCCGAAAGTTATGGAAAGTATATTGCCAAAGCGCGTATTGTTGCAGAGATGCTAAGGTCATTTTACGGTGAGAAAGGAATTTTTAGCGGTAATCCCATTGACTTTAGTAAATTGATGCCAAATATTCCTCAAAAAGACCCCCAATTTCAGCCAGCGATCACGGTTCTTCGTTACTTAGTATGGTTCGATAGGGGGGCATAAATCGACTAAATCCTTATCTGGCAAGAGACTTAATTGATTAGTTCGCTCTAGAGCAAAAATAATTGACAAAAATCGCCAAATGCCTTT
>JBIPMW010000406.1:0-2858 GCA_044376455.1 Crocinitomicaceae bacterium
GAGAATATTACGACGGGTTAAAGGAATTTCCTTGTAGGGAACACGGACGTATTGCCTAAGACGGATAACAGAAGGTAGCGGTAAGTCACGACAAACCACTTTTCCGTTATGTTCTAGGGATTCAGCTTTTCCTTTCAACAATAAAACGATCGCGCGCCGCCAACTGGTAATATTTAGCGGTTCGTAGGAGGCATTCAACACGAGAACCTTGCTCATAGGTGTCTGGAGATCGCTTGAATTTACCCCGAATGGTAACACAGATAACTGGGATTGGAACCTATTACACTAAATCCGTTGAGTATAGATCTGGTAGGGTGCGTGTTTGCGGCGATAATTTCTGATGAAAAACTAAAATTAATAATCCGCGCCCCACGCACCAACCTTATCATCAAATTGGTGCGTTACGCTTTGGCTAATCCACCCTACTGGACTGTTTCAGCTAATTTGGTGTATTAGAAAAATGCTATAAATTCTATAATCTAAGACTTTAAGCCGAAATCTATTGCCCTATTTTAGCTGAAACAGTCCACTACGATTGATGTTTTTGTTTGAGCGCGATCGTTTATAATCAAAATATCATTATTTTGGAGTCAAAGAAAAATGCGTAAACAGACCATTCAATATACATCTTCTTTAGATGCTTTGATTGCCGTTGCCAAGCGGCTTAGCGTCTATGAAAACCAACATAAAATGGATTCCGAAGATTTTTATAACGAATACAATCAGGGAATATTGTCAGATGATATAGCGGTTCTCGCATCTGTGCGGCACACTTAAACCTTTGCTGATTAAGCTGTTCAGGATCGGGAATGTACCTCTTGTGAATCAGAAACACTATATAATCTTTATAGAATGGGCAAACGATTATCGTCATTACCTTGCTTTGCGTCAAGAATTAGAACAAATATTAAATCATGCTGCTTAAACTTTTATCTGATTACCTCAATCAAGTGCGATCGCCGATCTGGTAGGGTGCGTTCCCTGAAACCTTTGCGACTGCGACATGATTTGATATTCGGGAACGCACCACCCTTAAGGTTATGGTTTCGGTTGGTTACGGTGTTGGGGGTTTGGGAAGGAGAATTTAGATTAAAATAGATAACAGATAATTAGCAAAGTCTGCTCATAATGCCGAATATTATCTGGTCGGATTACTTACAATATCGAGCCAAACTGAGAGGATTTGAACTTGCTAAAATAGAAGAGATTCTCAAATACTCTGGAGAAAGGTACTACGATACTGAAACGGGTCGTCTCATTGCCGTAGGCAAGCATGATAATCGTTTAGTAATTATTCCTTATGAATACGATGATAATTTTATAACTCCTGTCACCATTCATGCGACAACACGCCAACAAATTCGATTTCGCCTAACAACTGGGAGATATACTATCCATGAGTAACCCTAAAATGAGATACTTTGAACAAGAAGACATTCTTCATTTAACTATTTCTGATGAACCAGAAGCTAACAGTGTAGAAATTAATCCAAATATTACCGCTGAACTTAATGATTTAGGAGAATTAATTGGCCTAGAGATTACTAATGCTAGTTCTTTTATCCGAGATTCAATTTTAGAGTCAACCCAAGGAAAAATATTAAATTTGTCCGGCCAATGACTTATTGAGTGCGATCGTTCTTGTCGGTGGGGTTGGGTGCGATTGTCTTTGTTGATAGTGCGATGCCGAAGGCACTGCGTAGTGCGATGCCGAAGGCACTGCCTAGCAGTACGCCGATATTGTAGGGTGCGTGTTTGCGGCTACCAATTCTGTAAAAAAACCAAATTAACAATCCGCGCCCCGCGCATCAACTTTATTATTCTGTGTTACCGAATAAGATATAATTGAGAAGCTGAAAATAGTTAAAGCATTATGAGTTACCAAAACATTATTACCATTGAACCGGGAAAACGAAGCGGAAAACCCTGCATTCGAGGGCTGCGTATAACTGTGTACGATATTCTAGAATATTTAGCGGGAGGAATGACAGAAGCAGAAATTCTTGAGGATTTTTCAGAATTAACTTCTCAGGATATCAAGGCTTGTTTGGCTTTTGCTGCTGATCGAGAGAAAAAATTATTTATCACCTCTTTCTGAAACTGTTATTAGATGAAAATTTGTCAGATCGGATTATTGATAAAATAATTGATTTATATTCTGATTCTCAGCACGTCAAGACTTTAGGACTGATAAATACTGATGATGCACTTATCTGGGAATTTGCCAAATTCAACAATTTTGTAATTGTCTCTAAAGATGCCGATTTTCATCAGCGCAGTTTATTATATGGTCATCCACCCAAATTTATCTATTTTCGTATTGGAAATAGTCCCACTGCAAAGATTATCGAAATTTTAAGAGGTCATTTTTTAATTATTATTAAATTTTACAATAGTGAAACAGAAAGTATGCTGATATTAAGTTGAGTGTGAGCGCATCATCTTGCGATCGCCTGATATTGTAGGCTGCGTATTTGTAGCGATAATCTCTGACAGAAAACTTAAAGCAAAATCGATGAGAACCATTCCCTTAACTTTAGAACAGCTTCTTTCAGCAGTACAACAATTGTCAACCCTATTATTGAGTGTTGGGGAAGTGGTGAGCTTTTTTGCTGTGATCGGTAAACAGTGAAAAGACAGCACTGTTAAGGCTATTTGCGGGGAACAGTAGCCTGTCCTCTGGGGATGATAGCAAATCCCGTCATACTTGATCTTATTTGCCAGCCGACTCCCTGATAACTAATTTTTGATAAGCTAAGAGACAGTTAATTATAATTTCGTCGTCAATCCTATGATTTTGCCAGGTAGTACCGTTCGAGTCACCAATCCCGATGATACCTACTATAAATTTGAAGGTT
>JBIPMW010000069.1:0-9186 GCA_044376455.1 Crocinitomicaceae bacterium
ATGAAAAATACCTGTCCTATCTTCGTAAAGATCAGCAGGTTGAGCTCAGTTTTATTGAAGACCGCGCACCTGTTCAAGCGTCGGTTTTTCTCATCGGTAGCGAGATAAGTCCTGAAAGAACGGTAAAAGTGCATTGTCATTTTAAAAGTTTGCCCAAAGACATTACACCTGGTTCCTATTTAAAAGCAACCATTCAGGCAGAAGTGATAGACCATTGGGTCCTTCCCAATGATGCCGTTGTTCAATACAAAGGCAAGGATGTCGTCTTTATTCAAGAAGGAACCAACTTTTTACCGATCGAAGTCGACATTATCTTAGCCAATGATACCGTAAGTGCAATTGGGACTAAAAATATGAGTAAACTCAAAAAAGCTAAAATAATCACCCGAGGAGCTTATGAGCTACTCGCAATGTTAAATAAGGAAGTAGAATAAATATTCAAATAATTCAACTATGACAAACAATAACTTCATGATGCAAGCATCAAAAATTCAAATTTTCCTTGGCGCTCTCCTCGTTGGAGGTTTGTTTACATTAGGTTCATGTAAAAAATCATGGGCTTGCCACGAAGATAATATCAGTAGTTTAGGTGCCAATGATTCACATAACAAAGGCATGAATTGTATGCAGTGCCATACAGCATCTGGTGAAGGTGAAGGCTGCTTCAATGTTGCTGGAACGATTTACCAAAGTAATTTGCAGAATACGGTAAATACGGGAAAAGTAGAATTGTATACAGGGCCAAACGGAACAGGAACCCTGAAATACACAATTGATATCGATAGCAAAGGTAATTTTTATACCACGGCTAATGTCGATTACACAGGACTGTATCCGAAAGTTACTGGCCCATCTGGCGCAAGTATTTCAATGGGTTCGTCTTTGACAACGGGTGCTTGTAATAGTTGTCATGGCAATAGCACCGGAAAAATAGGGATCGATTAATTGAACCCAAAAATTTGTTATTCATTCAATAAGGAAGGCTCAATTTACTTGGTAAATTGAGCCCTTTTTTCTTCAAAAACGTCTATGAATAAGGCTTCGTTTTCAGGTGAAATGAGCAGTTCGTCGTATTTATTATAGCGCACAATAAGGCATTTCCAAGCAGTATTCATTTTCCATCCGGCATAAAGGCCGTTGGATGCTTCGATTTTAATGAATGTGTGGTAGTAAATTCGACGTTTGAATCCCATACTCTGACATAGCAAATGATCTTCGAGAAAGGTATAGCGCGTCGTGGCTGGTAAAATCCAGGCGATAAACAACGTGAGTAATATCCATACGGCAGCAAGACCATAAAGCGCGCTAAAGTCTTGTTCAGTAAAACAAATCAGGAGGGCAACTAAAGCGTATATTGTAAAAACAAGCCCGCTGATTACCCATCTAAAACCATCTTTTTTTGATTTGAAGATCACTTTAGTTGATTCAGTTTAATTTACTGATTTGTTACCAAGCAAAAAGTGGTTTGCCACTCATGAGGGCATTCACTTCGTTTCGAACCTCTGTGATGATTTGCTCGTTGTTAGCATTCATCAGTACGCGGTCAATGAGTTGAACCATTTGGCTGATCTCATTTTCTTTGATCCCTCTTGAAGTAAGTGCTGGTGTTCCAATTCTGATTCCGGAAGTAACAAATGGGGATTCAGTATCAAAAGGAACCATGTTCTTGTTAACGGTGATGTCTGCCAACACAAGTGCGTTTTCAGCATCTTTGCCCGTAATTCCTTTTGACCGTAAATCGAGAAGCATGCTGTGGTTGTCGGTGCCACCTGAAACGATGTTGTAGCCCAATTTAACAAGCTCCGCAGCAAAAGTTGCAGCGTTTGTTTTGACTTGTTGCATGTATACTTTGTATGAAGGATCGAGTGCTTCGCCAAAAGCAACTGCTTTGGCAGCAATGACGTGCTCTAAAGGCCCACCTTGAATACCTGGGAATACAGCTGCATCAAGTAGCGCACCCATAGACTTGAGGTTGCCGTTATTCCAGCGCAAACCAAAAGGATTTTCAAAATTGTGTCGCAACATGATGATTCCACCGCGTGGCCCTCTTAATGTTTTGTGTGTGGTAGAGGTAACAATATGGCAATGCTCAAGCGGATCATTGAGTAGGCCCGCAGCAATAAGGCCCGCAGGATGAGAGATGTCTGCTAATACAAGTGCGCCTATTTCATCGGCAACTTTTCGGATGCGCGCGTAATCCCAATCTCTGGAATAGGCCGATGCACCACAAATGATCATTTTTGGTTTTTCATGACGGGCGGTTTCTTCCATCAGGTCGTAGTCGACTAATCCGGTTTCTTTGGATACGCCGTAAAAGAATGGTTTGTAAAGTTTTCCAGAAAAATTGACCGGTGAACCATGTGTAAGGTGACCACCATGAGAGAGGTCAAAACCTAAAATTTTATCACCTGGTTGTAAGCAGGCTAAGAAAACAGCAGCATTAGCTTGTGCGCCTGAATGCGGTTGTACGTTTGCCCAAGTGGCACCGAAAAGTTGACACAAGCGGTCAATGGCAAGTTGCTCAACTTTATCCACCACCTCACAGCCACCGTAATATCTTTTGCCGGGAAGACCTTCTGCATATTTATTTGTTAAAACTGAACCCATGGCTTGCATGACGTCATCACTTACAAAGTTCTCAGAAGCAATCAGCTCGATACCGTGTAATTGTCTTTGTTTTTCAGCGTTAATTAAATCAAAAATGGCTTGGTCTTTCATGTTTACTTAATTTTTTACAAATATCGGAAGAATGCTTCAGATTGCAGGTTCTATGCGTGAATAATTCGCCTAATTTCGAAGAGTTTGTGCGTTTCAAGCTGGGCGGCTTCATTGAAAATTCCGCTAGGAGTAAGTTGGTCAATCCTCACTTGTCCAGATGCATGAATGATTTGAAGTTCAGTTGTAACGAGGCCAACATGATGAACCCTGCCTTTTGCATTGATAAAAAACGCCAAATCAAGTGCCGCGCGCTCTTCAAAAGCCACAACGGTTCCGTGCTCAGCTTGCTGATAAGCATCACGGGGTAGGTTGTAATCGAGTTGTCGGAAGATATTTTGCACAAAGCCCGAACAATCAATTCCGAAAATACTGCGGCCTCCCCATAAGTAAGGCGTGTTAAAAAAACTTGAGATATATGCCCAAATATTGGTTGCATTGAATGGGTGAGGGGCTGTTGTTTCAGATAACCCAGCTATTTCGTAGTTGAAGTCACCAATTTGAAAATTGTTATGATGGCCAATCCAGCTGCCTCCGGGTATCAGTTGTCTGCCCATTGGGCCATCTATGTAGCGTAGCTGAAGTGGATTGGCTTTTTGGTCGTCTTGCCAGCGTCTGAGTTCTTTTTGGGTCAGTGGCAAAACTTGTTTAAAGTCAATATATCCCTCGTAGCCATCGTGCAAGTTGCGGACATGAATCCAGGGATGACTCATCGATAAGATTTCAATGATCTCGCCAAATAATAATTGGGTACATTGTTCAGCTGCGTCTTTAGGTTCTGTACGCACTGGGATGACAGCCAACGCGCAAAAAGCGTATTGCTGCTTTGCTGTGATCCATTTGATTTTCTCACTCATTGCTTCAAAATTAGCATTTTCGAGGCGATATTTGACTAATTTTACAATATGAAATCTGCGGGCAGACCACTCATTTTAATTTCCAACGATGACGGTATAGATGCCAAGGGTCTTGCCTCATTGGTAGCAGTTGCAAAAGGTTTTGGCGAAGTAGTGGTCATCGCACCTGACAAACCTCAGTCTGGAATGGGACACGCCATCACCATTCACGACCCACTCCGGCTTTTTGAAAGCAAAATACACGCCCCTGCGCTTGCTTATGCCTGCAGCGGAACACCCGTAGACTGCGTAAAGCTCGGGATATACGAAGTGTTGAAACGCAAGCCAGATTTAATACTGTCAGGGGTCAATCACGGTGAAAATTCTTCTACAAACGTACTTTATTCGGGCACGATGTCTGCCGCCATGGAAGGTGCCATGGAAGGAATTCCATCCATAGGTTTTTCGCTCAGCAATTTTGCACCTGATGCCGATTTCGGCCCTACCCAATTCTATATCGATCAAATACTGCAACTTTTTTTCAAAAATGGCTTGCCAGCCAATTGCTGTCTCAATGTCAATATTCCCGATATTCCGCTAGCAGACATCAAAGGAATCAAGATTGCCAAACAGGCACATGCTTATTGGGCTGATCGCTTTGAAAAACGCCAAGATCAATATGGCCGCACTTATTTTTGGTTGAGCGGAGAATTTGCCGATCTCGATCAACGACCAGACACAGATCTACATGCACTGAAAGCTGGCTACGTGAGTGTGGTTCCTACTCATTTCGACCTCACCGCTTATACACATATTCAAACCCTCAAATCTTGGGAAAATGAAACAAAATCTGAATAGCGCTTTTTTCAAAGGCTTGGCCATCGGAGCAATTTCACCGCTGATCTGCTTGCCACTTATCGTTTTTATTCTGTCTCAATCCTACGGGCAAAGTTTCCAATACCTTTGGCATCAGACGCTCGAGTTCCCTGAATTTACAAGCCGCTATTTATCGCTCGGATTGATTGGTAATCTAGGGTGGTTTTACTTTTTTCTAAATAGAGAGCAATATTTTATGACGCGAGGCATCGTTTTTGGTATGTTGCTTTATGCACCATTCATGATTTACGTCAACCTTTTTTAATTTGGAGTGAAAGCAAATCCTCAAGTTTATATCCTGAGTGGCGAAGCATCTGGCGAACTACACGCAGCAAATTTAGTTGCTGCTTGGAAGCAAATTGCACCTCACATTCAATTTCGAGCTTGGGGTGGTGATCGCCTCAAAGCCGAAGGTGTTCAGATCGACAAGCATATTCGAGAATTGAGTTTCATGGGGTTTTGGGAAGTATTTAAAAATCTTCCTGTCATTCGCAAACAATTCAAAACGATCCAACGACAATTACTTACAGAGAAACCAGACCTTCTCATTTTGGTCGATTATCCCGGATTTAATTTGCGCTTGGCCAAATGGGCCAAAGACCATGGCATCAAGGTGCTTTATTACATATCACCAACTGTTTGGGCTTGGAAGCAAAAAAGAGTTTTTGACATCCAAAAATATGTGGATCAACTTTATTGTATTTTGCCATTTGAACCCTCATTTTACGCCAAATTTGGCTTGAAAGTTGAATATTTTGGACATCCATTATTAGATGAAATTGAAAGGTACCGCAGCAAGGCTCCAGTGCATGCACAATACGATAAACCTATTTTAGCATTGTTGCCGGGTTCGCGAAAACAAGAATTGCAGCGTTTGCTTCCCGTGATGTTAGAGGCGGCCAAAATATTCGAAAATACACATCGCATCCATCTAGTTTGTGCTCCGCATATATCCTTGGCTTATTATGAGTCTTTTGGCTTGCCTGCTTCTATGATTTGTGTACAAGGTCATACCTATGATACGCTCAGTATTGCCGATATGGCACTCGTTACATCCGGGACTGCCACCCTTGAAACTGCTCTTTTTGAGGTGCCGCAGGTGGTTTGTTATAAAAGTTCTGCTTTCTCCGTTTGGTTGGCTAGAAAACTCGTCAAGATCAAATTTATCTCTTTGGTAAATTTGATTTTGGATCAAAAAGTTGTCACTGAACTCATTCAAGAAAGTTGCACTCCTGAAAATATGTGTGCTGAACTCAAATTAGTTGCACCAAACACCCCCGGACGTTCTGCTCAAATTGAACTCTATCAGATACTTAAATCCCAACTTCAGTTGCAAGAAGCCCCAAGTAGTTTAGTCGCAAAATCAATGAATTCTTATTTATGAATCAACTAGGTTTCTTGAGTTTCTTAGTTTGGTTTTGCTTTTCTCTGAGTGCTCAAACCATCCGTATAGGTTTATTCACCGGATCCAAAATCAAAGAATTGCAGTTGCAGGTAGGTCAAGGAACTTATTTTCTTCAAAACAACGACGACCAAGCGGGTAATGGTGCCATAAAAATCATGAGTTCAACGGAATCTTACCAATTCAAAATGTACAATGGGATGGTTCAGGTACTCTCAAAGGGCCAACTGCAATTACAAGCTACATCCGTGCTCTTGACGCAAAAGTCTCAGGAAGATTTCTGTAATTGGACGGTCCTGAGTCCGGCGTCAAAAATGAGGTCCTATGAAGGTGATTTTGAAATAGGAATATTCAAAAGCGAGTTGCGCCTGATCAATGTCATTGACATAGAAACGTATTTAGAAGGCGTTGTCAGTTCTGAAGGAGGAAACGGTCAGCGTTTGTCTTATTATGAAGCGCAAGCCGTTATTTCACGGACTTATGCACTCAATAATCTCAACAGACATCAAAATGAAAATTTTGCATTGTGCGAGCGCGTGCACTGTCAGGCCTACCTCAATAAGCGCACTGGCACCGCAACGATTGACACCGCAGTACAGCATACGAAAGGGTATGTATTATTGACTGAAGACGCCAAATATTATCCAACTTTTTTTCATGCCAATTGTGGGGGGCAAACCTGTGAGCCGCAATACATTTGGAATGAGGAAATTAAAGGTCTGCAAAGTTTTCAGGATACATTTTGTGTCCATACAAAGCAAGCACAATGGGTAAAAAGCATACCACTCGATCAATGGACTAATTTCTTGGTCGCTAAATATAATTTCCCTTTACAAGACTCCATGAGCATAGCGCTACTACAGTCATTTAGGCAAAGTCAAAGAATGGCGTTTTATTTACATCCTGTTTATGGTATTCCACTGCGCGATTTGCGCGATCATTTCAAATTGAAATCGACTTATTTTGACGCTGTTGTTGTTGGTCAAGAAATGATGCTTTACGGAAGGGGCTTTGGACACGGTGTAGGTCTTTGCCAGGAAGGAGCCATGCAGATGGCCAAAAAAGGATATGCGTTTGATCAAATACTGCGCTATTATTATCCGGGAGCGGTGCTGACCAAATAATTACTTACTCTTTGGTCACCACAAAAATCTCTTCGTCGTCGCGCTTGAAGAATTTCTCTGAACGCGCATAGGCTTCTAGTTCGTCGAGTCGGTGCAATTTTCTGAGCGTTTTTTTGGTGTCTTTTAATTGCTGGTGCATCTGCTCATCTTGTTGTTCAATCTCGGCTAATTTTCGTTTTTGCCGTACTAACGTGAAGATATCCCAATCGTCTAGGAACAAGAAATAAACGGCAAAAATAATACTCGTTAAGATGTACTTATTTTTCAGCCAATTTGGAATTTTCTTGAGCATAGTTGAATGGCAGTTTTGAAGCTAATTAGCTGATTTATTGACCCTCAAATCTTTTGAGTTTTACCTCGTAATAGGCAATCCATTCTTTGTCGTATTCGAACCACTTCTCAGCTTTTTGCATGATTTTTCTGGCTGTAGCAGCAGAAGTATCTTTTTTAGCTTCGGCTTGAGCCAAGAGTGCTTGTGAACTTAAGATAAGACCTGTGCGCAATGCATCTTTGTCTGCTTGAGTCCAGTTTTCAAAGTCTTTGTCTTTGATATTGAGTAGGTTCGGAACTTCTGTTTTCCATATGAGATTTGCCGTTTTAGCGTCTTTATTATTGTAGCGAATAGCAGCCTCTACAAATTTGATAGAAACCGGATTTTTTGAAATAGTGCTGTAAGAATCACAGGCTTCCAGCATGCTCCCTAATGTTTCTGCCGTTTTATCTTTATCTGAATTGCTATACAGTACAGGGTAGTCGTCTTGATTTTCAAGAATGAAACGCACGCCATTGTTTAATAACTCTTGCTGAATGCCATTGAGCCACATTTTATGGATAGGCATTTCAAAAACACCGTTGGCATCTCTTTCAATCGCTGTTGCACAAGCGGTAAGCGCTTCTTCAAAAGGGTCTTGAATCATGGGGTCTTTGAGTTGCTTACGGTAAACACCGTAAAGACCTTTAGCCAAGAAAATATATGGAGTAGGGTCGTTGGCATATTTCTCTTTGATAGAGTAGTCGCCGGCTCTTTTAACCAATTTAATAAAGTTTGAATCGGCATGCAATTGTGTCAATTCATCGAGGTTATTGGTAACGGTGATATAATTGTCATAGTCTACTGATAGATCAAGTTCGTCGGGTTCTTCTTGACCTTTTTTCAATTTTTGATTAGGATCTACATAGGTAACCGACAAGGAAACAGAGTAGTTACCTACGCGTTTGAAATTGAGTTCTATTTCTCCTTTGGTGAAGTCACCTTTAGTGATTTCCCAATCTTGTCCTTGAATACCTGTTACGGCCCATTCTAAAGACCTTTGCTGCACGCCATTTTTAACAAAGTTAGCTTTGAGCGCTACTTTAGTTTTGGCCTCTTGAATTTCTTTAGCTTTATTCGGATCTACCTTTTTTCCAGTCTGATTGGTTTCCTCTAGTTTTTCGTCGTCAAGGGTGATGACGCGCTTAGAAGCCACGATATCAAGCGTTGGTTTTTGTGCGAAAATGGTGAAACTCGAGAGGTAACAAAATGCGCTGATTAAAAGTGCCGATTTAAGTAGGTGTTTCATGGTAGTTCTCGTGAAATGATCAATTCTGTTCGAAGTTAATAAAATTTATTGATGGCTCTTGATCAAAAGATTCAAGATTTCCTGAGCGGCCAATGCAATTTTGGTGCCAGGCCCATAGATCCCAAAGACTCCTGCTTCAAAAAGATAAGCGTAGTCTTGTTGTGGAATGACACCACCTGCGACAACCATAATATCTGGGCGGCCTTGATTTTTCAAGGCTTCAATAACCGCTGGAACAAGTGTTTTGTGACCGGCGGCCAATGAAGATACGCCTAGTACATGGACATCGTTTTCGATGGCTTGTTTTGCCGCTTCTTCGGGTGTTTGAAATAAGGGCCCCATATCGACATCAAAGCCGAGGTCAGCAAAGGAGCTTGCGATGACCTTTGCGCCGCGGTCATGGCCATCCTGACCCATCTTGGCAATCATGATGCGTGGTCTGCGCCCCTCAAGTTTCCTGAATGCTTCGAGTAAGGATTGCGCAGTTAAAAAATCTTGATCTTGCATAATTTCTTTGGCATAAACACCACTGATGGTTTGGATTTTGGCTTTGTAGCGTCCAAAAACTTCTTCTAAAGTAGCAGAAATTTCTCCAAGTGTACACCTCGCTTGTGCACAGTGAATACAGATTGCTAATAAGTTCTCATCTGACGCAGCGGCTTTTTTGAGTGCTG
>JBIPMW010000225.1:0-2843 GCA_044376455.1 Crocinitomicaceae bacterium
CCTCAAAATCATCGAGCGCATTGAAAGCCGCGTTTCCCGCGACCGCGTTATCAACTCCGAAGAACTTAACCAAATATTACGCGACGAAATCATCGCGTTACTTGAAGAAAATGCAGCCAATTACCACGGCCAGCTTAAAGTAGACAAACCTGCAGATGGCAACCCTTATGTTTTAATGGTGGTAGGCGTCAATGGTGTTGGCAAAACCACTACCATCGGAAAGCTCGCCTATCAAATGAAGCAAGCTGGCTTGAAAGTCGTGCTTGGTGCCTCAGATACCTTTAGAGCAGCCGCAGTAGACCAACTCATCATTTGGTCTGAACGCGTTGGCGTTCCTATCGTTCAGCAAGGCATGGGTGCAGACCCAGCTAGCGTTGCCTTTGACGCCTTGCAATCAGCCAAAGCACAGGGCGCAGATGTCGTGATCATCGATACGGCTGGGCGCTTGCACAATAAGGTCAACTTAATGCAAGAACTCTCAAAAATCAAACGCGTCATGGACAAAGTAGTTCCGGGTGCGCCTCATGAAATCTTATTGGTTCTAGATGGCTCAACGGGGCAAAACGCCTTCGAACAAGCCAAGCAATTTGCACAAGCCACAGACATCAATGCCTTGGCCGTTACCAAACTCGACGGTACAGCCAAAGGTGGTGTCATCATTGGTATTTCTGATCAAATGAAAATTCCGGTGAAATATATTGGCGTCGGTGAAAAAATGACCGATCTCCAGCTTTTTGATCGCAAAACGTTTGTCGAATCTTTGTTCAATACCAAAGATTAATTCTTGCTCAAAAAGTACTTTCCTACTTATTCTTGGATATTCTGCTGTGCCACATACGCAGCATACTGACCATTTTGAGCCATCAGTGTCTGATGATCGCCACTTTCAACAATTGTTCCTTCATGCAGGACTAATATTTGATTGGCTTGCTTAATGGTAGATAAACGATGGGCAATCACAATAGAGGTACGGCCTTTCATGAGTTCTTCAAGCGCGTCTTGAACTAATTTCTCAGAGGCTGAGTCTAGGGCTGAGGTCGCTTCGTCTAAAATTAAAATACTAGGGTTTTTCAGGATGGCTCGGGCAATAGCAATGCGTTGTTTTTGCCCACCAGAAAGCTGAATACCGCGGTCACCTACCTCCGTTTGAAGTTGCTCCGGAAAACCTTGAATGAATTCCCAAGCATTGGCTTTCTGAGCTGCTTCTATGACTTCTTGGTCCGTAGCGTCTGGTCGTCCAAAACGGATATTTTCCAGAATACTTCCTGAAAAGAGCAACACTTCTTGTGGCACAATTGCCATATGCTGACGCAAGGCTTGCAAGTCAAACTCGGTGGCAGGGGTGGAACCAAAATAAATTTGACCACTACTTGGTTGATAAAAGCGCAACACTAAATTAGCTATGGTAGACTTTCCAGAACCACTCTGCCCTACTAAAGCAAGCGTTTGATTGGGCTGCAAGGTAAAATTGATCCCTTTCAATACTTCGATATCGGCGCGCTGCGGGTAGCTAAAGTGTAAGTTTTCAAATCGTACAGAGCCGTCAAATGGCAAGGACTCTTGCCCCTTTTGTGCGGTCCATTCGGAGTCCTCTTCTAAAATATCCAGTAGGTTCTCTGTAGCGCCCACCGCTTTTTGCACACTGGCATATAAATCAGGCAAAGAGCCAATTGATGCACCCATCATGATGGTGAACAGTACAAACTGATAAAAGCCCTCAGAGGCCAATTCAGGATTTGGCCCTTGGGTCATGAGCAGGCCTTTCCAAACAATAAAAACAATGGCGCCAAACAAACAAAAAATAATAAAAGAAACAAATAGGCCTCGCCAAATACCACTGCGCACATTGAGGTCGCGGCTTTGCTGCGTTGACTTTTGATATTTGTTCAGTAAAAACCACTCGTTGGTAAAAGCTTTAACATTGGCAATGCCTGTTAAGGCTTCTTCTAGGATCGAATTAGACGTAGCAATGTAGTCTTGGGCTTCTTTGCTGAGTTTGCGGATGTAGCGGCCAAAAAAGACCGCAATAATGGCCATTACCGGGACTGTAGCCAACATGATCAAGGACAACTTCCAGGAAATGAAAAACAAAAAAGCGATGCCTCCAAAGACGATGATGATTTGTCTGAAAAATTCGGCAATGGTAGTTCTGAGTACTTCTTGTATTTGCGTGATATCTGTGGCTACCCTTGATGTGAGTTCTCCAACCTTTTGACGATTGAAAAAATCCATGGGCATATAGACCAATTTTTGAAAAGCATCGTTGCGCATATCGCGCAGGGCATTTTCTGTGACATTATTAAACAACACAACCCGTACGAAAGAAAACACGGACTGAAAGAAGAACAAGGCGAATAGCGCCAAAGCAATTTGATTGACATTCGAGAGGTCGAGTAAGCGTATGGCTTGTTCAGGGTTTTGGGTGGCAGTGGTTGTACCTAATAACTTGCCCATGAGGTAAGGAAATACCAAACCTGCAGAGGTGCTGAGTACAAGAAAAATCCAGCCAATAAAATAGGTTCCAGCATAGGGTTTGAGGTAACGCAAGAAGCGGCCAGCTTTCTTCCAGCTTGCTTTGGTCAACTTTACTTTTTGCTCGGATTTCTTTTTGGGTCTCATCATGGCTTTGCGCTTAGCACTACAAAAATAACTTGCTTTCTTGGGGGACCGGCTTTTTTTTATGATTTTTGTGTAAAGAATTTGAAATTCTAAAAAAATCGCTATCTTTGCATTCCCAAAAACATTACAAATAACTACACGACATGAAAAGAACGTTTCAACCATCGGTAAGAAAAAGAAGAAACAAGCATGGCTTCCGTAGCCGTATGGCCACAAAAAACGGT
>JBIPMW010000070.1:0-9133 GCA_044376455.1 Crocinitomicaceae bacterium
AATTTTTCCGGATTCTTTGAGTTTCAGTAAATCTTTGCGGTACAGCAAGCCAACGTCAATGCCGCGTGCATCTGGGCTTTCGTAATGCACGATGTCGTAGCGTTTTTCTTGCCCAATTAGATCGGTGAGTACGGCTTTGTTTTCGATTTCACAAACACCCATGATCAGCGGCATGTCCAGACTAGCCATGACTTGTCTGATGTGCTGTAATTTGGTGTTGTACTTCTCAGCATTCCATTGGCTTTCTGCTGAGGGTAAAAATTCAGCATCGTCATTTGGACCATCAATTGTGTCAAAAAGATTTTCTACGTTATAAAATGCAATTTGCTGCATCTTTTGAGCAAATGCCAATTGAGTGGCGAGCAGAAATAAAAGCGTGAAATAATATTTATTGGATGGTTTGATGCTTTGCATATTGATGATTTTAACCCTTACTATGATTTGAATTTGAAGATAGCTATTTTACTCAGATTACCAGCTTCCACCAGAGCCACCGCCGCCAAAACTTCCGCCACCGAAGCCACCAAAGCCACCGCCGCCTGAAGAACCACCTCCAAAACCGCCGCCGCCGAAGCCTCCAAAGTAAAAGAAACCTGGTCCGCCACCTCGGCGTCCGCCAAATGTTGTACCACCTCCGCCACCGCGTTTGATGAGTAAAAAGACCACAATAAGGATAATGATCAAAGAAATAATTCCACCCCTTAATTTGTCTTTTTGTAAGCCATCGCGGTAAGTTTTTTCATTGTATTCGCCCTTTGCCAAACTGAATAAAACATCGAGCGCCTGATTGATGCCTTGCGCATAATTACCTTCTTTGAAGTTGGGTAAAATCTCATGGCTAATGATATCTTGGCAGGCTAAGTCTGTAATAGCAGCTTCTAGACCGCGACCGGGTGCTAAATAAACTTGGCGCCCACCATTGTCTTTATTTGGCTTGATCAAGAACACTAAACCGTTGTCCTTTTCTGCTTTTCCTACTTTCCACTCTTCGCCAATTTCTGTGGCATACTGCCAGGGTTCATCGTCATTGAGGTCGTCGACAATAATAATGGTAATTTCATTGCTGGTTTCTTGCTCAAAGCGATCGAGTCTTTGCTCAATGGCTGCTTGCTCATCGGTACTGAGGATTTGTTCAGCAGAAAAATTATTGAGAAACCTAGGGGGTTGCTGGGGTTGCGGATATTGACCAAAACTAGCACTAAATAGTGTGATGAGGCCGAATATAAAGGGGAGTAGTAGGTAACGTATTTTCATCCGAAGCTGATGTCGTTGGAAAGTTCGTTTTGATCGTTGTCTTGATAAGGGAAATAAGCGGCTAGTTGTTTGCCGGCCTCTGAGATTGCTGCACAAAGCCCAGTTGTAATATGCCCTTCTTTAAAATGCTGGATCATGAGGTCTCGGGTGCTGTCCCAAAAGTCTGATGGCACTTTTTCATTGATGCCTTTGTCACCAATAATGGCCAATTGATTGCTTTGAAGCGCTACGTAGATGAGCACACCATTGCGCGCTGCAGTACGCTGCATCCCGAGTTTCTCAAAGACAGCAATAGCTCTTTGAACAGGGTCCACGGTGCACACTTTTTCCATGTGCACCCGAAGCTCTCCAGATGTATTTTTTTCAGCAGCAGCAATGGCTTGCGCTACTTGTTTTTGTTCGGTGCTACTGAGCATTAAAAAGCTACTTTTGGCGCGTTTTCAGAACCCGCATTCGCCTTAAATCCTTCTTTTCTAGGGAATTCTTCGCTGTTCAAAAAGAATCGCGCAAAAAAGCCACGGATATGCGTGTTATACTCCTTTACAGATTCATTATAGCGATCGCGCTCAGTTTTGATGCGGTTTTCAGTGCCTTCAAGCTGCCCTTGAAACTGACTAAAGTTTTCTGTGGAACGGATTTGCGGGTAAGCCTCATAAGCCAAGTTAATGGCTGTATTGATTTTACGCCCCATGATTTCAAGATCTTCTGGAGTTTTGGCATTGACGATCCCGGCGCGCGCTTGTGTCACTTGTGTAAGGATGTCTTTTTCATTTTTTGCAGCACCTTTTACTGTTTCGAGTAGGTTAGGAATGAGGTCTGCACGTCTTTGGTAGGCCGATTGCACATTGGCAAATTTTTCATCGAGGCCTTCTTGTAGCCCTACTGCTTTGTTGTAAAGATTGTAATAACCGAGGAACACAAATAATAGCAAAGCTCCAATGGCTGCTAATACGACATAAATTGGTTTCATTTTTTATAAGTTTTAATTGTTTTACAGCTGTCAATTTATGTTCCAAATTACAAAAATGCCATTATGTCATGCAGTATTGTCTTGTTTTTTTTCTTTGTTGAAAACTTTTGACGAATATTTAATCAATAATTAGATTAATATATAAACAAATTACTTAATTTAGCAGCACCAACCAATCGAACTTTTATTGTTTTACCTTTTAACTGACAGCGCCTATGTCTGCCCGTCGTTCGATTGTCCATATGGATCTCGATACCTTTTTTGTTTCTTGTGAGCGCCTGCTTGACAGCCGTCTCAATAACAAACCCATCCTCATTGGTGGCACTAGTGAAAGAGGCGTCGTGGCCTCCTGTAGCTATGAAGTGCGGCGCTTCGGGGTGCATTCCGGTATGTCCATGAAAATGGCCAAAGAACGCTGCCCAGAAGCCATTTGCATCAAAGGCAATACGCAAACCTATTCTAATTTTTCAAGGATGGTTACCGAAATCGTCAAGGAAGCAGCTCCTGTCTATGAAAAAATGTCCATTGACGAATTTTACATCGACTTCACGGGCCTAGATCGCTTCTTTGGTGTCTGGAAATACGCTTCTGAATTGCGGCAGCGCATTACCAAAGAAACAGGCTTACCCATCTCTTTTGGCTTATCTGAAAACAAAACTGTTTCAAAGGTTGCTACCGGAGAAGCCAAGCCCAACAACCAACTACTCATTGACTACGGCGCTGAAAAACACTTTTTAGCACCCTTGTCGGTCCAAAAAATACCAATGGTGGGGCCAAAAACCTACCAGACACTTTGCGGGCTTGGCGTCAAGAAAATCGGTACCCTGCAGGCCTTACCGCTAGAATTACTCGAGCAAGCGCTCGGCGAAAACGGCCGTAGCATTTGGTCCAAGGCGCAAGGCATTGACAACAGCCCTGTAGAACCCTACAACGAGCGCAAATCTATTTCCACTGAACGCACCTTTAACCAAGACACCATTGATGTCGCTAAACTAAGTGGTATTCTTGCGGCAATGGCCGAAAACTTGGCTTTTCAGCTGCGACGGGCAGGTAAGCTTACTGGTACTGTTACGGTCAAGATTCGCTATGCCGATTTTCAAACCCAAACCTTACAGCAACAAATTGCTTATACTGCCGCAGACCACGAACTGCTTCCGCTGGTGCAAACACTCTTTAAACGGCTTTACAATCGTCGCTTATTAGTGCGCCTTATTGGCATCCGTTACAGCGCACTGGTCTCGGGCGCACACCAATTGCGGCTCTTTGACAGCGACCTCGCTTACCCGGCGCTCTACAAAGCCCTCGATCAAATAAGGGTGCGCTATGGTGATCGCGCAGTGATCAGGGCTATCGGCCTTGAAGCGCGCACTATTGGACACTATAATCCTTTTGAAGGAGAGCCGCCTATTTTACTAGCCAACAGACGTGTTTAATCAGTTATTATGCGCGTACACTCTTGTTTTAGTTTGGGTTATGGTATTTTAAAGCCCGAAGAGCTGATTGAATGGGCTCAGCAAAATAACTACACTCAACTTTTACTCACCGACATCAACCATACGGGCTCAGCGCTGGCTTTTGTACGGGCTGCGCAAAAATGCGGCGTCAAACCTATTTTAGGCCTTGAATTGCGCAATGGCCTAGAAATCATTGCCACTATTGTTGCGCGCAATAACCGAGGCTTTCAAGAGCTCAATCAGTTTTTAAGTCAACAACTACAAACCCAACAAGCGTTTAGCTATCCGCTGCCACATTTTTCAGCTTGCTATGTGTGGTATCCACTCGGGAAACACCCTCGTAAACTTTCTGAAAACGAGTTTGTCACCATTCAAGCGGGGCAAATAACGCAATGGCAAAGACAACACCCTGATCTTCCTGTTCAAAAATGTGTGGCAGATATCCCCATGACATTTCGTCACAAACGAGACTACAACACCCATCGTTTACTGAGAGCCATTGCAGACAACTGCTTACTTTCAAAGCTCGAGCCCACCGCACACGCCAAGGCTTCCGAAACCTTTCAAACTATGACTCAGATTGAAGCCGCATTTGCTGCTGCACCAATCTTGCTCTCCAATACCCAACAGCAACTTGACCACTGTCGCTGTCAATTCGACTTTGGTGAAAACGCCACTCCTCAACAACCCAAAACATTTACAGGTAGCACCGACGAAGACATCGAACTACTCAAAGAGCTCTGTGCGGAAGGTCTAAGCTATCGCTATGAAGTCATCACTGACGAAATCATCGCCCGCATCGAGATGGAAATGGACATCATTGCGCAAAAAAACTATTTATCTTATTTTCTCATCACCTGGGACTTCACTTCCTATGCCAGATCCAAAGGTTATTTTTATGTGGGGAGAGGAAGCGGGGCCAATAGCATTGTGGCTTATCTATTGCGCATCACAGACGTCGACCCCTTAGAGCTCGACCTATATTTCGAGCGCTTCATTAACCTTTATCGTAAAAACCCACCCGATTTTGATATCGATTTTTCTTGGAAAGACCGCGATGACATCATCCGTTATGTCTTTGAGCGCTATCCCAATGCGGCCTGGCTCTGCACCTACAATACATTTCAATACCGCGCCTGTATTCATGAGCTCAGCAAAGTCTTCGGACTGCCCGCAACAGCCAGTAAAAACCTCAGTCGGGGAAGCGGGAGCTTGGCAGAGTTTTCAGAAATTGGTGCGCTCATCTTGCGTTATGCCAAATATATTTCAGGCTTGCCGTCTCACCTGAGCTTGCACGCGGGCGGCATCGTAATCAGCGAGCGTCCGATCTCTTGGTTTGCAGCAAGTTTTCTACCCCCAAAGGGTTATCCTGCTACGCAATTCTCCATGCTAGAAGCCGAAGATGTCGGCTTGTATAAATTCGACATCCTGAGTCAAAGAGGTCTAGGTAAAATTGCTGAGGCGCTCGACATCATTGAGCAACTTCACCCCACTGAAAAACCTCAAGACATCCACGACATCAAGCACCTCAAGCAAGACCCTAAAATTGCCGAATTCTTGCGCAGAGGTTGGGCCTTGGGTTGTTTTTATGTAGAATCACCAGCAATGCGCATGCTCCTTATCAAGCTGCAAGTAGACAACTATCTTGCATTGGTTGCGGCAAGCTCTATCATTAGGCCCGGCGTGTCGCAATCGGGCATGATGCGCGAATACATTGTACGACACCGAGACCCAAACAAACGCAAAGATATCCATCCACTGCTCTTGACCCTCATGCCCGACACCTATGGCGTCATGGTGTATCAAGAAGACGTCATCAAAGTAGCACACTATTTTGCAGGCCTGAGCCTTGCCGAGGCCGATGTGCTCAGGCGCGGAATGTCCGGCAAATTCAGGTCCAGAACTGAATTTTTGCGCGTTCAAGAAAGCTTCATGAACGCTTGCCTGCAAAAAGGCCATGACCCTGAATTTGCCACGAGCATCTGGAAGCAAATCGAAAGCTTTGCGGGCTACGCTTTTTCCAAAGGACATTCTGCCTCATACGCAGTGGAAAGCTACCAGAGTCTGTACTTAAAAGCGCATTATCCTTTGGCTTACCTCACTGCCTGCATCAATAATTTTGGTGGTTATTACCGCACTGAAATCTATGTCCATGAAGCACGGCGTTTTGGTGCCCAGATTGAAGCGCCTTGTATCAATGAAGGTGGCTATCAGTGTACGCTCAAAGCAGCGCGTCTTATTTTGGGGTTCAACTTGGTTGCAGGTCTTGAAGCCGCATTGATTGAGCGCATACTGATTCAAAGAATGCAGCGCGGTGCATTTGAAAACCTTGAAATACTATTGCAGCGCGTGCACATCCCACTCGAACAGCTGAGCATCTTGATCCGAATAGGTGCATTAAGGTCTTTTGGATTGCCGCGCAAAGAACTACTTTGGAAAGCGCATTTCTATCAGCATAAACACCGCAACAAACAACAGAGCCCAGAACTGTTTTCAATCAACAACCGCACACACGAGCTACCGCCTCTAGATGAGCACCCTTTTGAGCTAGCCTTTGAACAGTTTGAACTACTGGGTTTTCCACTCTGCGACCCGTTTACCTTACTCAAGAACCCAATTCTAAATACTTGTGTTTATGCGCAAGACTTTCAGCAACATATCAATGCAATCGTACATGCTTACGGCTATTTAGTCAGCATCAAGCAAACCAAAACCAGTAAAGGTGACACCATGAGTTTTGGAACTTTTTTGGATCAAGCCGGAGATTTCATTGATACAGTTCATTTTCCACAAGTCAATGAAAAATACCCCTTCTACGGGAAAGGCATCTATCATCTTACAGGGAAAATCACCGAGGAATACGGCTATTACACCCTTGAAGTAAGCAGCATGACTAAATTGCCCTTCATGGAAGATGTCCGCATTCAAGAAGACAGCCCAAGATCAACCCTTCATCAGAAACAGCAAGAAAGTGCCTAGCACACTAAATCTCGCAAGATGGCAGCACTTTGTTCCGGAGTCATGTCGCGCTGCGCTTCAGCCAACAATTCATAACCCACCTGGAATTTCTTTACGGTAGCAGAACGCAATAAAGGAGGGTAAAAATGCATATGGAGTGTCCATTCTGGGTGCGCTTCGCCATTACAAGGCGCCTGATGAAATCCTGCTGAATAAGGGAAACTCACCTTAAATACGCCATCGTATGCTTTGGTGATTTTAGAAAGCACGACTGCCAAATCGGATGTTAGTTCCGAGGTAAGACCGCTTAAATCTCGCAGGTCAGATTTAGGTAAAATCATTGTTTCAAACGGCCAGGTTGCCCAAAAAGGAACCAGCACAACAAAATGAGTATTTTGATAAATGATCCGCTGATTGGCTTTAAGTTCCGCTTGTAAATAGGCAGACAATAAGGGCTCATGATGCATATTGTAATAGTGCTGAAGCTGCTGCTGTGTTCTAGCCACCAAAGAAGGCAAGCCCTCCTGTGCCCAAATTTGTCCGTGCGGGTGCGGATTACTGCAGCCCATCATGGCGCCTTTGTTTTCAAAAATCTGAACATAATCAATGTAAGGAACAGCCGCCAATTCTTCAAACTGCTTTTTCCAAGTATCTATCACGCGCAGCAGGGCTTCGTGTGAAAGTCTTGACATCGTAAGGTCATGCCGAGGATCATAACAAATAACCCGATTAATACCTCTGGCACCCGCTGTCTTGAAAAAAGAAGCTAATGAAGGGTCAACCAAGGAAGAGGAAGAGGAAGAGGAAGAGGAAGAGGAAGAGGAAGAGGAAGAGGTCGAAGAAGGGGTAACAGAAGAAGCTAACGCAGGAAAATCATTATCAAAAACATAACAAGCTTCGTAAGTCGGGTTTTGCACGCCACCAGACCTTTGATTGCCAGGGCATAGGTAACAGTTAGGGTCATGAGCTGGACTTTGCGTTTGTGATACCTCTTCATTTTGACCCTGCCAAGGGCGAAGGTTGCGTTGTGGAGAAACCAATACCCATTCATCAAGTAAAGGGTTATAACGACGGTGTGGCTGTTTATCGAATTGAAAATCAGTCATGTTGAACAAGATGAACACCTTCAGAAATTTGAACAGGATAGCATGCGGCTTGCACTCCAAATTGCTGCGTGTAATGCGTAAATAAATGTGTAAGATCGGTTGAGGGGTCGAAAGCTTCTAACGCCAAAACCAATAAGCAACCTCCAAAGCCACCACCCATCATACGCGCACCCAAAATACCAGGGTTGTTAAGCAGTTCGTGTTGTAAAAAATCGAGCTCACTACAACTCACCTCATAAAGATCACGCAAACCCTCATGGGTTTGATTGAGGTATTTACCTAATTCTTGATAGTGCGTTTTTAAAGCATGTGGAGCATCAATATGCCCATTATTTCCTTTGTTAACTTGCTCCGCAATCCTATTTGACAAAGTCTGCACCATTTCCACACGAGCTATTTCATCGAGAACATAGTTGAGGCGCTTTTGGGTAGTTGCATCCAAATCGGCATACAAGATCGTCACATGTTGCGGCTCTATGTCTCGCCAACTCATCAATTCAGGGAATAATACGCGTGCTTTTTTGAAAGCCTCCTCTAATTGCGCGCGTCTTTCGTTGTAGGCAGATTCAGCTAAATTGTGCTTGACTTTAGAGTCAATTAGAAAAAGTTGTGCACCAACCAAGGGTAACGAAAAAGCATTGATTTCTTGTGTCAGGCAATCAAAAGCAAGCAACTGATCCTTTTGCCCAAACAAAGACGCTACTTGATCCATTAAACCACATTTCACACCGGCATACTGATGTTCGGTCTGTTGGGCAATGAGTGCCAATTCAAATCGTGTCTTGCCTAGCTGATAAAACGTATTTAAACCGAAAGCCAGGCCACAACAAAGTGCCGCTGATGAGGATAACCCAGCTCCGATAGGGATGTTGCTTTTAAATTTTATATGTAAGCCACTGAAAGAATCAGGCCATTCATACTTGAAGTTGAGTAATAAAAAAACACCTTTGACATAAGACTTCCAACTTGAAACATTCAGGTTTGAAAGTTCTGCCAACTCAAACTCCCAATTTTCAGCTAAATCAATGGCTTCTACGCTTATTTTCCCACTTAAATTGGCTTCAAATTGAAATTCAATAAAGCGATCAATGGCTGCGGGTAAAACGACACCATGATTGTAATCGAGGTGTTCTCCGAGTAAATTGATACGACCTGGGGCTCTTACTAATAATTCTATCATGCTAAGGTTTCCAAATCAATTGATCACTGAAACCGAGCAATGGCAAGTTGACCCTGATGACAATTTCAGTTTGAGGGGCTTCAGTTCTAAGTAGGGCAGATGCAATACCCGCTTATATGGGTTGAATGGCTGGGCTCATCAGGCCAGCATCTTGCGCAACGACACTGAAAACCACTTTATAATCATTGGTTGGGACTAATTGAGCGTTGGC
>JBIPMW010000226.1:0-2829 GCA_044376455.1 Crocinitomicaceae bacterium
ATACTGTGCATAATTGCCAATTACTAAGTTCTTTGTGAAATCAAGCACTTCTTCGTTAGTCAATTGAATATTGTTGTCTTTGAAAATCTTGGTTTGAATCAATTGCCACTTCAATGAGAGCAAGTATGCTGCAAATTCATTTTCTATTTCTTCTTCCGTAATTGGTTTCTCAGCAGATGCTTTGATCCAACGCTTTAAAAATGCTTCAGGGAAAGTCATGGACGTTTTCTCGAGGAGCATGTCGTATACTTTACGCGTAAAAAGACGATCTGAATCTTCTTCAAACATGCGCGCGAGATCGGCCTCAATACGCTTGTTTATCTCAGCTTCTGTCTTGACTTCGTCTGCAAATAATTTTTGGAAAAACTCTTCGTTGAGTTCTGCTAATTCCATGCGCTTGATGTCATTGACTGTAAACTGGAATTTTGCATTGAGTTCGGCGTATGCCTCAGGGCTGATACCGAGCATGGCAGCTGCATCTTCAGGACCTTTCGATACATCTTTAGGTTCTAGTTCAAATGACTCGTTGATTTTCTTTCCTGTGAGTAATTTGATGGCTGCTTTATTTTCTAAAAATTCCATAGAAATGGTAGTTGAATGACTTATGCCCTCTGCTTTCACAGCTTTGCCATCGAGTTCTTCAAACTTACCCATCACCATATCTTTAGCGCTCACTGTATCAGAAGAAATCAGTTTGCCATAACGACGGCGAAGGTCTTCAACTTGTTTGGTAATGAGGTCTTTGTCAATTTTAACGGTTGCGTAGTCAACCTTTGTTTTAGCCGTAATTGGCAACTCAAAAGATGGGCTATAACCGATTTCGTAGCTAAAAGTGAAGTTTTCAGGCTGATCAAAGTTACCCTCTACTCCGTTTTCAATTGGAAGCGGATTGCCAAGAATATCGAGTTTTTCATCGATAATGAAACGATAAAGCGCGTCGTTGGTGATTTTATTGAGCTCTTCAGCCAAAACGGACTTCCCGAATTGCTTTTGAATAAGCCCAGCAGGCACATGACCAGGTCTAAAACCAGGGATTTTTGCTGTCTTGCGATATTTATCGAGTGCAGCTTTTACTTTTCCTTGATAATCTGCAGCATCGATTTCCACTTTTAAAACGCCATTTTGGGCATCGATTTCTTGACGAGTAATTTTCATGAATGAATGATTTGCCTAATGTTTAAAAAAAAAGGCCTCGTTGACCCAACGAGACCTTAGTGCGGATGGAGGGACTCGAACCCGCACACCTCTCGGCACCAGATCCTAAGTCTGGCGTGTCTACCAATTTCACCACATCCGCAATTTTATGTAATTACTTGAGCCGTTTGCGCAAGTCCCTTTGGGGTTGCAAAGATAAGAAAGAATTAATTATTTGCAACAAAGTATAGAAAAATTAGGTCTAAAGACTTCTTTTTTGTTGTATTTGGGTCCGGATTTCTTTCATAAACGAGGACGCGTATACAAAGGCCTCTACTTCCGGATTGTTGTCGGTGATGATGCTATTTTTATCTCCTTCCCACCATTTCTTTCCTTGATGAATGTACAAAACACTGTCGCCGATCTCCATCACTGAATTCATGTCGTGGGTAATAACTACCGTTGTTATGTTGTATTCTAACGTAATGTCTTTGATGAGTTTATCTATGACAATAGATGTTTTGGGGTCCAGGCCAGAGTTGGGTTCGTCGCAAAACAAGTATTTTGGATTCATGGCTATTGCCCGTGCAATCCCGACTCTTTTTTGCATACCGCCGCTACATTCTGAGGGATACAATTTATTGCGGCCCGCTAAGTTGACACGATCTAGGCAGAAATCAGCACGCTGTTGGATTTCTGCTTTGGTCATGTTTGTGAACATCTGAAGCGGAAACATTACGTTTTGCTCAACGGTGAGTGAATCAAATAAAGCAGCACCCTGAAAGAGCATCCCGATTTCTTGACGGATATCACTGCGCTCTGCGCGGTCCATGTTGGAAAAGTTTCTTTGGTCAAAGAGTATTTCACCAGTATCTGCCTCATAAAGTCCAACGATGCATTTAGCCAATACAGACTTTCCTTGCCCAGACTGACCAATAATGAGGTTGACTTTTCCGTTTTCAAAACGGTGATTGATGTCAAACAAGACTTGCTGACCACCAAAACTCTTGGATAATCCTTTGACTTCAATCATGACAACAACATCAATTGGGTAAGAATAAAATTGGCGATGAGAATTGCGATACTGCTACTCACGACCGCTTGTGTAGAGGCCCTGCCCACATCTAAAGAGCCACCTTTTACATAATAACCGTAGAAAGATGATATGCTCACAATTAAAAACCCGAAAACAAAAGTCTTGGTTAAGGCATAGGTGATGTGGAATGGGTTGAAAAAAGCGCGAATACCTAGAATATAAATTTCGGTGGTAGTGAGGTCTGAAACTAAAAGCGCTAACCAGCCACCTAGCATGGATAGCGCCATCGAAAAGATGATAAGCACGGGAAAAAAGACAACGGCCGCTGTAATTTTTGGCAAAACTAAAAAGTTCAGTGAATTGACGCCCATGATTTCATAGGCATCTATTTGTTCTGTAACGCGCATCGTACCAATTTCAGAGGCTACATTTGAACCTACTTTTCCGGCTAAGATCAGGCAAATGATAGTCGGAGAAAACTCTAAAATTGTACTCGATTGCGTAATAAACCCTACCGTGTAATCTGGAAGCAAAGGGCTTTCCATACTCGAGGCGGTTTGCAAGGCTATTACTGCTCCCATAAATGTAGACATGAGCGCGACTATCGGCAAAGAATTGATGCCTATTAGTTCAATTTCATTGATGCTTTTTTGAAAATA
>JBIPMW010000256.1:0-2827 GCA_044376455.1 Crocinitomicaceae bacterium
AACCGCTACCGAATTTACCGATGGTGTCTTGGATTCCTGTGGCGTTAACGGTGAGTTTATATTCTCCGTCGTTGTTGGTAAGGGTGTTTAATCCGCTGATTTGATAACGGGTGGGAGAGAGGGAAACAATGGTGACGGTGGAGTTGATTAAGTTTGTGCCATTGTTGAGAGTTAAGCTTAAGTCGTTGTAATCGAAACTGCTGGCTTTAATAGCTTCAGAAAAGTCAACGGTAATGGCGTTAACAGCCGTAGAGATAGGGTCTGGACTAACATCAATAATATCGGTGATGCTCGGACCGCCAGGGGTATAAACAACCGTGTAGGTTTTCGTTCCTCCTGTGGCGTTATTGTCAAGAAAATGTAAGATATTTTCATAAATTGGACGACCTGTCGCGGGGAAAGTGCGGTCGGTTGTCCATATATTATCTGCACTGATTTGAGTACCGTCAGACCGCTGGATTTTAACAATATCGAATTGGCTGTCACTGGGTTCATCTAAGCGGAAGTAAGTCCAGCCATTTTCGACGGTGGCGCTAATTTGAACGGTTAAATCATTGAGGGTTGGGGTTGCGTCAATGGTGGCGTTTTTAACGGCTTTGACGGCTGCGGTTCCGCCACTGCTGAAGTAGATTATATCGGGGGTGAATTCTGCGTCAAAGGTTTCGTTAACTAGGAAGTCGGGTAAGTTGTCGGGGTTGGAATGATTGACTTGGACTGTGTGAATTAATTCGTGGATTTTGACTTCTTTGATGAGAGAGAGTTCGGCTTTACCAAGGCTGTTAATATGCTCAAAGGTGGCTTTGTAGTCGATGAATTTTCCTTGTAGGCTGGATTTGAGCAACCAATCAGCGACGGCGGTTTTTCCGGCTTTGATGTCGCCAAAGTTGACGGTTAGGGAGGGGGTTACGCCTTGTCCGTTGACTTCGGAACCGATGATTTGGAAGTCTATTAATAAGCCTTTTTCGTTTTCGACGATTTTGGGTTGACCGGAGGTAATTTTGAGGTTTTTTGCGTCTCCTTTTCCTTCATTTCTGATGAGGACAGCGAGGGAGTAGGGGACGGATGTTTCAACAATGTCATCGGTGAAGGGGTCATCGGCGAAGACATCTCGTTGATGGAAGTAGTCGAGGTAAAGTTCGGCTTGCGGGAAAACAGTAATAGGAGTAGAAAGTAGGGGGACGGTGACGGTTGTGCCGTTTTCGAGGTATGAGAGAGTACCACCAATACTGTATTGGGTGGGAATTTCTGGCGCGGCTAAATTGGTGGGAATAAAAGTCCATTTGGCGCTACCAATTCCTTCTTTTTGGGGAGTGTCGGGGTTATCTCCGGTTAAGATTCCTGTCCCGTCAACGGCGGTTATGTTGCTAAGAATGGGGTCGGTTATGCCAAATAAGTCGTTGACAATGTTGCCGTTTTGGTCTTTGATTTGGAGGATAACGGAGAGGTTGGTTAGGTTGGTGGGGTTGCCGTTTTCTATTTCTAAATTACCAAGGAAGGCAGCGCGGGTCATTACTGCTTCTTGGTCGATTTTGATGGTGACTTGAGCGCAGACACTTGCTTGCTCTGAAGTAGACAATTGATTGTTGGTATTTTCTGGCTTGCCTACTGGCTTGTCTAATGTTATCAGAAATCTTTGATATTCTGGTCTTGATAGTATTTCATTAGCTTGAGATTGCAGTTGTTCAGTAATAGTTTTTTCAAGAGAGGATACATCAAAATCAAAGACGGGAATATTGTTAATTTCAAAAACATTACTTGGATTGACTGGATCAATTAAATATTTACGTGTTTCAACTTCTGGGGTGGCTGGATTATCAAAAGGACTAATAGTATAACCAAAAGCACTAGCATAAGCACTCAGATACAATCCACTCGACTCAAAAGAACTATAGAACCCTTCACTGGTAGAATAACCAAAAGTATAAGACAGGCCTCCGAAAAGTCCGCCTTCGGCGGCTACTATTTCAAATTCTGGAGCTTGACCATTAATAAATTCAGCTTTTGCATTAATATTACCGGTAATTCCGGCGTTAAAGTCCAAGCCTACTGTTCCACTTAAAGAAATCTTAAAATCCTCTCCGCACTCTTCGCCAATAAATCCATCAATCTCAATGTAAGGTTCAACAGTAATTCCAATGAAGCCTTCTCCTGATAGAGAGATACTGCTAAACATCGATCCTAATAATAGTTCTTCAGGTACAGATAATTCAAAATCTTGAGATAGATTTGATCCGATAATAAGCCTTCCTGTTCCTTCAGCAGAAGCACCATAAGCTATTCCTATAGGATCGCAGCAGGTTTTAACCTCCGCTTCGGCGGAAATTTCAAGATCCACTTCGGCTAATTTACCTGTTTGTACTGCTAAATAGGCGTTAACTGCTGTTTCTGCTGTCTCTACAAATGGTTCAAAGTAACTAGAAAAATCTTTTTCAAACAGGGTGATTTCAAAACAACAGGGATTAATATCAAGAACAACTGGAGTTGGTGAAAAAATAGAAACACCACCGCCAAAGCCGCCAAAGCCGCCACCACCACCACCGCCAAAGCCGCCAAAGCCGCCACCACCACCACCGCCACCGCCGCCAATGCCACCACCAGCACAATTTCCTTCTACATTATTAAAGGCGATGGTTGTCGATTTTTGGACATCATTTCCCCCACAAGGATAAGACCACTGTAAAGATCCAGAAATTGAGCAAGGAACGGGTGTATTAGGATCTACATCCCCACCACCAGTACCACCACCACCAGTACCACCACCACCAGTACCGCCACCACCAGTACCACCACCACCAGTACCACCACCACCAGTACCGCCACCACCAGT
>JBIPMW010000227.1:0-2819 GCA_044376455.1 Crocinitomicaceae bacterium
CCCGAGTTCTCTGCGCTTATTCGATACTTCGGACTCCAAACAGCGTAATAGATGGGCAATTTGACGGTCAGCGTAACCTTTTTGTTTGGCTTCGAAAAGTAACTCTTCTGGAAGATTTTCTAAATGGAATTTTTCAATTTTGCGCTCGAGCTTGATCAAGTCCTCGATTTGTTTGAGGAACCAGATGTCGATTTTTGTTTTTTCGACAATGGTTTTGAATGGAATACCAAGTTTAATGGCGTCGTAAATATGGAACAGGCGGTTCCAGCTGGCAAACTCTAAGGAGTGTAAGATTTCGTTTTGATTGGTAAGTTCTTTACCGTCTGCCCCTAAACCATTGCGGTTAATCTCTAGAGACTGACAAGCTTTTTGCAGTGCTTCTTGGAAACTGCGACCTATACCCATCACCTCACCAACTGACTTCATTTGAAGCCCCAACTGACGATTTGTGCCAGGGAATTTGTTAAAGTTCCAACGCGGGATTTTGACGATAACGTAGTCTAGGGTTGGTTCAAAAAGTGCGGATGTTGTTTTGGTAATTTGATTGCTGAGCTCATCTAGGTGATAACCAATGGCCAACTTAGATGCAATCTTGGCAATTGGGTAACCAGTGGCTTTGGATGCCAAGGCAGATGAGCGCGAAACCCTTGGGTTGATTTCAATAGCAATGATGTCTTCTTGATCGTCTGGAGAAACTGCAAACTGCACATTACATCCGCCCGCAAAATTACCGATAGAGCGCATCATGTTAATGGCCATATCGCGCATTTTTTGAAAGGTTGTGTCAGAGAGCGTCATGGCAGGAGCTACCGTGATGGAATCACCGGTATGAATACCCATCGGGTCAAAATTCTCAATCGAACAGATGATTACCACGTTGTCGTTGGCGTCGCGCAGGAGTTCTAGTTCGTATTCTTTCCAGCCCAATAATGCTTTGTCAATCATGACCTCATGGATCGGAGATAACTGCAAGCCACGCTCGAGTAAGTTGTCAAATTCTTTGGGTTCGTGTAAAATACTTGCGCCAGACCCACCTAAAGTATAGGATGGGCGGATACAAAGTGGAAAGCCAAATTCTTGGGCTATTTCTTTTCCTTCAAGGAAAGATTTTGCCGTTTTTTGAGGCGCCATTGGGACACCTATTTTAAGCATCAGCTCACGGAACGCTTCACGGTTTTCTGTAATTTCAATGGCGTTGATGTCTACACCTATGATGCGCACACCATGTTCTTCCCAAATGCCCATTTCGTCACACTGAATGCAAAGATTGAGTGCAGTTTGCCCACCCATTGTTGGCAAAACCGCATCAATTTGGTGCTTTTCAAGGATCTTGACAATGCTTTCTGGTTCTAATGGCTGAAGATAGACGTTGTCAGCAACTACTTTGTCGGTCATGATGGTGGCCGGATTAGAGTTGATGAGCGTGACTTCTATTCCTTCTTCGCGCAGCGAACGGGCTGCTTGAGAACCTGAGTAGTCAAACTCACAGGCTTGACCGATAACAATAGGACCACTACCAATTATGAGGACGGATTTGATCGACTGATCTTTAGGCATAAGGGCTTCAATTTACTAGTTTCTTTGAGCGAAACCTTCGCTGCAAATTGAGCACAAATTTAAGTTAAATTCAGTCGGTAACGGCATGTATTGCCGATTGTTTTTTAACAAAATGACGGCAAAATGTTAATTAAAGGACAATTAAGCGCAATGACGCGAGATAAATTGTAGTGCCAACAGATTAAAGGTTTCGGCCTTTTCAAAATTAACAACATGCCCACATTGTGGAACAACACTTAATTCTGAGGCGTGATCTTGGTCTACAAGGAGGCGAACAGGATTCAGAAACATGTGGTCTTGCTCACCCATTACGTACAAAGTAGGTATAGTCTCTGGCTTGGAATTGATGTTGGTGAGATAAGCAGTGAGGCGGGCTGTTAATTTAAACCAGCGTTGAAATTCTTTATCTACTACTTTTTTGGCTTCGTTTACAAATAAAGACCTCGATTCTTTGTGATTAGCACGTGGCATCATGATCCGCGCCATGAGTTTATACAAAGACATCTGTGGTAAAAAACTATATAAGATCCGACCCAAGCGTAAAATAAAACGAGAACGGATATTCAGTTTGGTCACTGCCCCTGCAAAAATCATACTTTTGACGAGGTCTGGTCTTTGTGCGCGCAACGCTTTGATCACAATCGAACCGAGCGAAACACCGACAAAATGCGCCTTTTCTATTTGTTTTTGATCGAGTAACTCTGTGACATCTTTGGCAATCAATTCAAAAGAGTATTTATTGCTTGCCGTTAATTTCTGACTTTTACCGTGTCCGCGTAAATCGAGTACGAGCACATTGTGTTTTTCGCAAAAATCTTTGAGTTGCTTATGCCAAATGGATGAACTCCCGCCTGCACCATGTACAAAAACTACCCATTCATTGGAGCTACGGTGAAGGAATGATTTGGAATAGAGCATGAGCAAATATAACAAAAAAAGGGCTGCCAAAAGACAGCCCTTTGTATGTGTTTGAAAAGTACTTATTTGTCTTTTACTTCTTCGAAGTCGACATCTGTTACTTCATCTTGCGGTGAACCTGAACCAGTATCTGCTCCTGGTTCTGCAGCACCACCTTGTGCGTTCGCTGCATTGTACATTTCTTGAGAAGCCGCACTAAAAACTTCGTTGAGTTTATCCATAGCTGCCTGAAGGTTCGCCATGTTTTTCGCCTCAAACTCATTTTTAAGTGATGTAAGTGCATCTTCAATTGGTTGTTTTTTGTCTGCAGGGATTTTATCGCCGTATTCTTTCAATTGACGCTC
>JBIPMW010000443.1:0-2813 GCA_044376455.1 Crocinitomicaceae bacterium
TGAGGGAGATCAAGAATCGTTATCCTGCCACCGAGTGGAGAGATTTTGCCCAGACCACATTTCTCGGTCATCCCGTAACCCAACTGATTCATCAGTGTCCGTTTACTTACCACTCTTTCAGCAAGCCACGAGGCTATGCTGGAGATGCAGAATTACTCGATTTTATCTACGGGTTCAAGCAGCCATCCCAAAATCTAGCGACCCTTGGTAGAGAAATTCTTGAACATTGTGTGAATAGTCCCATATCTAGCAGTGTCAAAGCGAGGAAGGATGTGTTAGCCAGAACGATCGATGATGTTGCGTCTGAGGCAACACACCCAACTCGGATTCTCTCTATTGCTTGTGGACACTTGCGAGAAGCCAAAGAATCTGTAGCAGTTCAAGAAGGAAGCATTGGTCAGCTTGTTGCCTTTGACCAAGATCCTCTATCGCTTGAGGTCATTGATCGTGAGTTTGACAATGGTTCTATTCAGACGATTCGAGGTTCAGTGACAACGTTAGTTCGACAAAAGCAATCCTTTGAGAATCTAGATTTAGTGTATGCAGCGGGGTTGTATGACTACTTATCACAACCATTTGCTACACGATTGACTAAGATAATGTTTGATATGCTGCGACCAGGAGGAAAACTACTGGTCGCTAATTTTATTCCCGATCATCGAGAAGTTGGATACATGGAAACATTTATGCAGTGGCAGCTCATTTATCGTACTGAAAGTCAGTTAGCGGATGTAGCTAAAGAGATTTCAGCTTTAGAGATAGCGAACAAACGGACTTTCTTTGAAGACAACGGCAATATTGCATTCCTAGAATTAGTCAAAGCTTGAGGTTTTGGTTTGTGAATAAACCTTTTGTATTAGAGAGCAGAATTAGTTGCGCCGTAGAATCAGCAGCCCAAAACGGCGTTGGAGCGGACAATTAGGAGATATTGGTGCTGAGTTCGAGTCGGTTGATTGCCGCTCAACTCTGACGTTAGCTGGCTTTCGTCCTACCCCTGAATGGCAGCAGTTTTCTATCTTTAGCCTCGTAGGTTGGGTTGAGCGAAACAATACTGGCGCGAAAATAGCTCAATTCGCTGGAAAAAGCGAAACCCAACCACCCCAAAGGTTACTCTTTGTTGGGTTTCCTTGGGTCAACCCAACCTAGAATAATTGCTGCTCTATTGATCGCCCATTTTCAGACCAAAACCCGAAGTATAAGTAGATTAAATATTACTACCTATTGACAAATGAGTATATATGTTGTATGACGGGGTGATATGCAGGAAGTTGACCCCTATCGTTACTCTGGAGAGTGTTATGCAAAAAGTTGACCTATAATATGTAGTTAGCCCCTTCTTTGTATTTAAAATAACGTTGGAGTTTCAATGTGGTTTGAGTTCCTAATACCTAAACGCCCAGTTTCTTTGCAGACAAAAAACCGAAAGAATCTCCAATCATGGAAAAATTTTGTCTGTGCTGAAGCCTGCAAAAACTGGTCAGGCGCTCCCCATAGCGGCAACGAGTTGCATTTAACTTTGATTTACCTTTGCGATGATGATCCTGTAGATGTTGATAATATTATCAAGCCCATTCAGGACGCTCTTGTTGGGGCAATTTATGATGACGATTTATTAATATCCGATGTAGAATCTCACCGGCGTCCACTAACAGGTGTGTTTGATATAGCAAAGCACCCCGTGTTACTTGTTGATGGCATATTATCAGGTACAGAATGCGTTTATGTCAGGATAACCGACGCTCAGCCACTGGAGAATTATTTGATATGAATAGCCCAAAAGAAATTCACGATGCCCTTATGAGAAGAGTCGCTCAAAGGTATGAGAAAGAAGGCTATAGGGTTTTTATTGAACCTCAAAGGCAAACTCTGCCTTTTAACTTAGGTTCATATCGCCCTGACCTTCTGGCAATGAAATCTGAAAATGACGGCTATATTATCGAAATAAAGAGCAACGCCAACCGTGTATCAGTAGATCAGTTTCGTGAACTTGCTGAAACTATCGCCCAGCACAACGGTTGGCGCTTTTTGCTGGTTACGGGAGATGATATTTCTCTTAATGAATCAGAGCAAAAAAGTGAAAAACTTTTACTTTCGTGGGAACAAATATTTACCAGAAAAGAAAAAGCGGAAAAGCTCCTTTCTCTTGGCGAAATTGAAGGGGCATTCTTAGCGTTTTGGGGAATATTTGAAGCCATGATGCGTAAACAAGCAGAACAAGCTTCAATCCCAATAGAGCGTTTCCCAACATCATCCCTAATAAGGCATCTATACTCACAAGGTGAACTTTCTATCGAGCAATTTGATAAAACCACAGAACTACTCACTGTTAGGAATGAGTTAGTTCACGGTTATCAATCGCAAAACTTGGAAAAAGAAGTCGTTGAACTTCAAAAATTGGTATCCGAATTACTGGAATTGTGGCATCCAAAATAAAATTTGCGTCCCAAAATGAGCGGGGTTAACAACCGCTTGCACGTGGACGGCGGGGGATTCTCCCCGCCCCAGCCGTAGGGTGCGTTCCCTAATGCAACTTCTACTGCTCCAGCGATCGATTTTGGGGAACGCACCATGCACATTGATTGAAACTGTGAGTCTAAGTGCGATGCCGCCCTTGTGGGCCCAGTTGGGGAATGTTAGCGAAGATTGCCAATGTTTAGGTTAAAATGGAGGGGCAAAAGTTGCAACGGGGTCAGGCCAATGACAGTTAATCAACTCCGCTACAGCAAAGAAGAATTCGCTCGACGTGGTAATGAGATTTATCAATCTCAGGTGCGCCCCCAAGTCGAGGAAGGCAATCATGGGAAGATTGTAGC
>JBIPMW010000228.1:0-2812 GCA_044376455.1 Crocinitomicaceae bacterium
TGATGTAGTTCATAAACTGGAAGCCTCATGTAACTGGGTTCAAAATAGGGGCTATTTTGGTAAATGAAATATAACTGAGCCCATTCATCATTGGCAAATTTGACATCTAGTTGCTTTCTTTGTTCATAGGCTTCCTTGAGTTTTGGTTGTGCCTCCAAGATTTCGGCAATTTGATCCTTGAAAACATAAGCAGAGAAGTACTCTTTTTGTTGCAAATAGCTATCAAAGAAATTCCAAGTTAAATAACTGTCTTCGGCTAAGGGTTGAAGGACTGCATGGATAAAATTTGCCTTGTCTTGTTGGCAAGGGATTAAAATGTCTCCCGGTTTGAGTGCAAGTTTGATGGTTTGTTTCTCAATTTTTAAATCGTGTAGTTTAAAATGCCCTTCATAGGGTTTGGCAGGAGCTTTAAAATCTTTAACTATAAAAGACGACACCTCGATCGTTTTCGTTGATGAAGTAGTGATACGCGTAAAATCAACTTGGTTGCTTTCTAGTCGTTCAATAATGGCTTGTTCTTGTCCACTAACGATATAATATTTAGGGATGACAACTGAATCATGCGCGACATAACTATTGAAGTAGGGTATGTATTTTTCGTAACGTTGGCTTTGGTCATAGGCAAGTTGCTTCAAGCCCGTAATAGGGTGTTCTGGATAAATCGCTTGGTATCCTTTGAATCTTATTTGATCCACTTGTTTTTCATTGAGTTGATAATTATAGGCATACACCGATTGATTTTTAACCCAGTTTTTAGCAGCATTTCTGGCTGTTTCAATTTCCTGACTATGACCAATAGTGTAGGAAATTATGGAGTTCATGAAACTCAATGTAGCCTTTACGCGTTCGGGGAAAGGTTTCAACATATGGGTTTCAACAGTAAATGATAACGAATGAAATAAACTGGCATAACCCATCGCATAACGAGGAAGGTCATTAAAAGCTATAATGCCACTTTCCGGTGTTTCGCCTTTTAGCTCTACATAGGGGAATAATTCAAAATTTCCAATTTGACAATAATCTGTTAAGATAGGGATGCAACTGTCATAGGTAAGGACTCGCATGCTTGGTGCCATTCGTTCTTTCAAGGAACTGATATAGGTGAGCGTATAGGGGTAGTCAGCGCCATTTGAAACATGATTGTCAATAAATACATCTGGATCCAAGGCGTGGAAAATACGGGCAAATATAAAGCTGTTGCTGGCATCCATCTTGATGAAATCTCTGTTGAGGTCAAGGTTTTTTGCCGAACCTCTGAAACCATAGGCTTCAGGACCATTTTGATTGGCCCTGCTTTTCGAGGATCGGTTCATCATGCCACCAACGTTATAGGCAGGAATAAATGCAATGACCGGAAAGTCGTCCTTGCCGTTTCTGCTTTTTGTCGGTTTACCAGCACGGACCCATTGTTCTAGCCAAAGTAAGCAAGCGTTGACGCCATCGGGTTCGCCAGCATGAATGGCATTATTGATCAGGATAGTTGTTTGGGTTTTAGCCTTTTCGAAGGTTTTTAAAGAATCTCTCGCGCCATTGATTACACACAGGTAGATAGGTAGCCCATAGTCTGAGGGCCCCATATTGAAGAGTTGTATTTCTTTATATTGCTTGTCTAACTTTTGTAAATGGCTAATGAGCTCTGGATACGTAGGGGTGGTATTGCCCGACCATTGTTGGCTGTAGCCATTCAAATAAGAGATGAGCAGAAGGGAAATGAAGTAAACTTTTTTCATTCACCTAAATTACAAAAATGCCTTGCACTTGATTGTGCGAATAAAGTATAGATTTAGAAAGAAGGGCAGCTCAATTTTCTAAAGTCGTTTACACGTTTTTTACACTTTAGGTTGATTCCTAAGGATACTTCGTGAGAGCCGCCTGACACACCGTTTCCAAGCTGTGATACCGTGAGGTCATAGCTGTAACCAATGCGGTATTTGTCCGTGGTAATACCAACAGTTAAGATGAAAGCGTCTTTGTTGCGGTACCAAGCCCCCAGTGTAAAACTTTCATATTTGAGATACGCGCCTATGTTGAGCTGTTGAAAACCATTTTGATATTGGTAAATGATATTAGGAGAAAGCGTTGTGGTGCTTGAGTAACGCCCGCGCTGACCAATTTTAATGTTGGCTCCTAAGTGACCAGTGATTTTGACGGGTAATCTAGATTGGCCCAAGATGAGTGATTCATCGGGTCTATTTAAATGATGACCAGAAAAACCAAAGTAAAAATTCTTTGTGAAACCAACCATGCCGGCTGAAACATCAAAAAAACCGCGTCTTCCGTTTCCTCTTGGAACATCACCAGTTTGGTAAATAAAACCTCTTCGGGGGTCAATCATATCTCCGAAAGTCAGCTGGCTCCAATCCAAAAACTTCTGATAATAGGCTGCTTGAGCTCCAAACATAAGTCTGAATTTGCGATTTACCTTAAGGTAATAAGAATAACTTGCTCCCAACATTGATGTTTGAATGGTCCCTGGACCCTGCATGTCATGAAGGGCAACCAAGCCAACGCCTCCGGAAACATTTTTGAAGTAACTGTCATAGGCTGCGGCATACGTGATATAGTTTCCAGTGAGTTGGGGCCATTGATTGCGGTAATTGAGAGAAACACGGGGGCAGCCACTCGAACCTGCAAGAGCGGGATTTAAATAAACAGGATTTGAGTAAAACTGCGTAAATGTGGGATCTTGCGCAAGTGCATGAATGGCGTTGCAGCAGATGAAAAGGCTGAGGATTATTTTTTTCATGGCTTAGAGGCTGATATAGCGTCGGGCTTTGCGACTAGGTTGGGAATAGATTCGGAAGCTAACTTG
>JBIPMW010000071.1:0-9046 GCA_044376455.1 Crocinitomicaceae bacterium
AACTTATATATCAGCTTCTTATTTCTTTTTCGGGTTGATCATCAAGATCATTTTTTTACCTTCCAATTTAGGGAGTTGTTCTACAGCTCCTAGATCGGCGAGTTCTTGGGCAAATTTGAGTAATAAAATCTCTCCTCTGTCTTTGAAAACGATGGTACGTCCTTTGAAAAATACATAGGCTTTCACCTTACTACCTTCTTCAAGGAACTTTTTAGCGTGAGCCAATTTGAAAGCGAAATCGTGGTCATCGGTATTGGGACCAAAACGAATTTCTTTAAGGATTACCTTGCTTTGCTTGGCTTTTAATTCTTTTTGCTTGCGCTTCTGGTTGTAAATGAACTTTTTGTAGTCCATGATTTTACAAACAGGTGGATTGGCATTCGGAGAAATTTCAACGAGGTCAAGTTCTTGTTCTTCAGCAAGCGCAATTGCTTTGGCAACGCTCATGACTTGAGGTTCTTCACCATCATTAACCAGGCGGATCTCAGACGCAAAAATTTTATCATTAATGCGGTGCTGAGCAGCCTCTTCTCTTTTTACAAACGGTTTTGAGTTTCTTCTCATTCAGTATTTCAGTTCAACTTAAGCCAATTCCGCGGCAATTGCTTCCTGGATCAAAGCCGCAAAGTTGTCCAGGTTCATGCTGCCGTGATCTCCTACGCCGCGCTGTCTGACTGAGACTGCTTCGGTTTCGGCTTCTTTTTCGCCAACAATGAGCATAAATGGTACTTTTTTGAGTTCTGCATCGCGAATTTTCTTTCCGATTTTCTCGTTGCGGTCGTCAATAAGTCCGCGAATATCGGAATTATTTAGGAATTCTAAAACTTTTTCTGCGTAGTCATTGTATTTCTCAGAGATGGGCAATACAATAAATTGCTCAGTAGACAACCATAAAGGGAAGTCACCGGCGCAATGCTCGAGCAATACAGCCACGAATCTTTCCATAGAGCCAAACGGCGCACGGTGAATCATGACAGGTCTGTGCTTTTGGTTGTCGGCACCAATATACTCCAACTCAAAACGCTCAGGGAGATTGTAATCGACTTGAATAGTGCCTAATTGCCATTCACGCCCCAGCGCATCTTGCACCATGAAGTCAAGTTTTGGGCCATAAAAAGCAGCTTCGCCGTACTCCACAACCGTTGGTAGGTCTTTTTCAGCCGCTGCATCGATGATCGCTTGTTCGGCTTTTTGCCAGTTTTCATCTGAACCAATGTATTTGGCGCGGTTTTCTTTGTCGCGGAGTGAGATTTGCGCCTTGAAGTTTTCAAATTTCAATGTCTTGAGCACGTAAAGAACGATGTCGATGACATTTTTGAATTCTTCTTTGACTTGATCTTGGGTGCAGAAAATGTGGGCGTCGTCTTGGGTAAAACCACGAACACGCGTAAGACCGTGTAGCTCACCAGATTGTTCATAGCGATAAACGGTTCCGAATTCAGCAAAACGCGCTGGTAAGTCTTTGTAAGATCTTGGCTTGCTCTTGAAAATTTCGCAGTGATGCGGGCAGTTCATGGGCTTGAGGTAGAATTCTTCGTTGGGGTCTGGTGTACGGATGGGCTGAAATGAATCAGCGCCATATTTTTCGTAGTGTCCGGAAGTTACGTAGAGCTCTTTGTTGCCGATGTGCGGTGTAATGACTTGCTGATAGCCCGCTTTACGCTGTGCTTTTTTCAAGAAGTTTTCGAGGCGCTCGCGCAAGGCCGCACCTTTAGGTAACCATAGCGGCAAGCCTTGCCCTACCTTTTGACTAAACGTAAAGAGCTCGAGCTCTTTGCCCAGCTTGCGGTGATCGCGACGCTTGGCTTCTTCGACGCGCTCGAGGTATTCGGTAAGTTCGGCTTGTTTTGGGAAAGTAATACCGTAGATACGTGTTAGCTGCTTGTTTTTTTCATCGCCGCGCCAATAGGCGCCCGCAATAGCGGTAAGCTTGACAGCCTTGATAAAGCCCGTATCTGGGATGTGTGGACCACGACAGAGATCAGTGAAGTTACCTTGCGTGTAAAAAGTAATTGTACCATCTTGAAGCTCAGAAAGTAATTCGAGCTTGTAGGGATCTTGCTTTTCTTCAAAGTAAGCGATGGCTTGAGCCTTCGAAATTTCTTGGCGAATGAAAGGGTTTTTCTGGCGTGCCAACTCTTTCATTTTTTCTTCGATTTTCTCGAGGTCTTTCTCAGAGATACTGTGATCCATGAGGTCTACATCATAGTAAAAACCATTGGTTACAGGGGGGCCAATAGCCAGTTTGATACCTGGGTAATAAAACTCAAGCGCCTCGGCCATAAGGTGCGCCGAGGAGTGCCACATAGTGGACTTTCCTTCGAGGTCATTCCAGGTGAGCAGTTGTAGGCTACAAGACGTGTGCAAGGGTAAAGTTGCGTCTTGAACGGCATCATTTACTTTGGCCGCAAGTACATTCCTTGCCAAACCTTCGGAAATGGATTGAGCGATTTGTAATGCAGTTGTTCCGGCGTCATACTTACGAATGTTGCCATCCGGAAAAGAAACTTCAATGGTCATAAAATGTAAAAATTGAGCTGCAAAGATACGCAGAAACAACGGAATGAGAAAGCTTTGCTATGAAGGTATTTGCGATATGGTAAGACTATTTACGGAGCTGCAATGCTTTTTGCAGGTCTTCTTGAATGGAACGAAGCCCAGCGCCTATGCTCGCGTGATCGAGTTGTACATCTGGGAGCTCACGGGAGATGTAGGAAACAAAACGCCAAATTTCAAGAACCTCAGAAACATGGACGTCATAGGGTGCATATAAAAGATTAGTTGAAGCCAAAGTAAATGATTGACTGTTTTTGAGGTGGTTGTGTAAATACTTAAATACGATTCCATCGTCTTTGGTAACCACCACGCAAGGTACAGCAGAGGGTAAGCCAAGCCAATCTTGAACAAATTCTCCAACGACATAAGAACCATGAACCACTGGTGGCATGGAGTCACCGGCAATGGGGAAAGCCCTGTATTTGCGGTCTTTGGAAAGGAATGGAAGCCGAAGTGTAGGTAATTCTTGCAGGTAGCTAGGATCTGCATAACCAGCAGTGTAGCCAGCCCTTACTTTTTCAGGAATCAGTTCAATCGTATCTTCGTTGTCTTCATTGACCACAGCGGTAAGCACCCGTAAATTTTGACCACTTGCCCCTTGTTTCCAAGCACCGCACAAAGCATCGTATTCAGTATTTGACAACTTGGATAAATCGGTGGTCAGTAAGGATTCAAGCGGTAGCTTTTCTTCTTGAGCAAGATAAAGTAAGGTTTCTAAGTTTGGCTGCGCCACCTCGTTTTCGTAACCACTGTAGGTAGAACGATTGAGCTTGAGTTTTTGCGCCATTTCTTCTTGAGAAAGACCTTTTCTTTTTCTGATGTTTTTGAGATTCTGAGCGATAAACATAGACAACTAACTTTGCATCAAATATAGGGAAATATTTAATATCTCATCAAGTTGTTGCTTAAAATTTCGTCAGGTTGTTTATATTGAAAAAAAGCGCGTCAAAAAGTGCTGCTTATTGTGACTCAAATCTATATTTGATATAGCCTTTAGCGGTAGCACTCCCATCCGTAAAGCGCGACATCTTTGCGTATTTCAAGGCTTGTTCAATCATGCAGGGGCTGGCATTTGAACTTTTGCCTGCAATGTATTGTGCAGTAGCTACCCGACCCGCATTCGTCACTTCTATTTCAATATAGACCGTTCCTGCAGCATTGAAGCCACAGGTATAGCCTGGATTGCGCACATACCACGTGTTGTAATCATAGGCCGATCGGCCCATTACACTGAAATCAACCATAACTGCTCCAGCATATTGATTTGGGCTTGCATTGGAAGTGTTAGTTTGCGGAGCGGTAGGCTGACCTTGTTGCTTGAGTTGCTGTATTCGAGCTTGGCTCTGTTGTCTGATTTGTGCTCTGGCGGCCTCCCCACCGGTCTCAGCAAATACTTGGGCCTCATAATCTTTAGCACTTTGTTCAGGATTGGGCTGCCCCTGCCCTGCAACTTGTGTAGACCAATCTTGTTCAGATGCCGGCCGAGTATCGTTCATATCACGTGCGATGCTGCGCAATTCTTGGGCTTGCTGAAGATTCATTTCTACACGCAATTCTTGCTTTTCTTGTTCATCAAGTTGCTCAAGCTGCACTTCATAGAGTTCCTCCCCTTGAATCAGGTCTTCCTTTACCACTGTAGAGAGCTCCAAATAAATAAAAACACCCATGTAAACACTCGCAACAACCACCAGTGCTCTCAGATAATGTTCAGATTTTATTTGCCAACTCATGGTATTCTTTCTATCAAACGGTTTTCCTTTTCGAGGAAATAAGCAATTTTCTCTTCCTGAACTAACAATAATGTTTCAGCATCAAAACGCGAAATGCGTTGATATTTTGTTTCGAGGACTTGATTCCCGGTAAGTGTCAACAAACCATCTTTACCGGCATTTGAAACAAGTAAATAGGTTTTCTCATAGGGCTTTATTCCTTCGTAGGCTATAGGGATGGTAAATCCTTTATTCAGTTCAAAAATTCCCAACAAGCCATTTTGCTCGATCAGATAACCTAAACCGGAAAGGTACAGAATAGATGCATAGTCAAAATTTAAAATTGTTTTACCCGTGATATCTATGAGGCCAAACTTTCCTTTTTTCTTGGCTATGGCGAGTGTTGCTTGGAATGGTAAAATGTCTTCAAAGGAAGCCGCGATGATTTCTTTGCCATTCATTTTCAAACCCTTTTTCCCATTTTTGATAAAAATAACGGGCAAATTGGGATCCGGGATAACCGCATTCGGCACTTCGGGTGTAACTTTTTGACTTTCTAAATACTGTTCGATTTCTTCATAAACCATTGGCTGTGCATTGAAAAGCACGCCGTCTGCCCACGATAAATAATACCCTAAGCTATCTTCCAACATTAACGCGCCGTTCTCTAACCTTTGAATGTCCCTGTATTGAAGTGGCACCACTAGCTTTCCTAAATGATTCAAAACGCCATATAACTGGCCTTTTTTTGCAATAAATGTACGTTGTTGTGGATCAAAAATCTCATCGTATTCAAAAGGCGTTAACATTTCATTTTTCTTATTGATCAGCCCCATTTTACCATTGCTGGACACAATAGCCGCTCCGTCATAAAATGCACTTGCTTCATCGTATATACAATGAATGATCAACCGCCCGTCCCGATTGATGTATCCATACTTGCCACCTTCTAACCAAGGATAGAGCACCGTCAACAGCAAAGCGCCGTCCTTCTCTAATACGGCAAGGTCGGGATAGTCAGGATAGTCTTTTTTGAAAGATGCCAAACGTTCTACGCTGTATTCCTGCATGTAAAGCTTGTAGACTTCCTTCCAAGCTTCAGAAGTATAAGGTGAATTTGGGTAAACGCGAACGAAATGCGTGTAGGCCGCGAGCGTTCCGGTTGTTTTAAACAATTCGTAGAGTCGCTGCCAGGCCTGATTGAAATAACGATGATTGGGATTCATCAAAATGAATTGTGCTAAAACGTTTTCAGAGTTAGCTGAAGTTTGTTCTTGGTAATATAGTTCTTCATACTTCAATTGGGCTTCAGCAATTTGTAGGGCTTCAGGATAAGTGTTTATAAAAGTTAAAAAACCAATGGAATTATTTTGAAGTAGCGCATGCTCGAAAGCCAAAGAGTCTCTTAGAACCGTAGCTCTTGAATATACATCTGTTACACCTTCGAAACGCTTTCGCACCCTTTCAAACGAGGCTAAAGAAGCTTCTGCTTGCACCGCTTTTAACTCTGTGTTGGCCAAATAATTGAATTGATGAACAAGCGTTGAATCAGTAAAGTTGAGCAATAACGCTAGTTTTTCCTTTTCTTTTGGGGTGGCGGCCTGTAAATATTGGTCTGCTTTCAAAAAATAATGATAGGCACTATCTGTATTCAGGGTGTAGTTGGAAAGATAGTAGTTGAGTAAGCCAAAAGAGGCAGCAGATGGATGCTTTTCTAGTGAGCGGTGTAATAATTGATAACTAGAACCGAAATTACTTTGATCGAGTTCTTGCATGGCCTTGACCACATTTTTTTGGGACCAAGAAGACCAATAAAAACAGCAAATGAAAAACAAGGAAGCTAAAATCCTCATATCAAGGTTTCTTTGAGATCTTGCGGAATTTCACAAACTGGAATAGGTTGCATTTTGTGCTGATTGGCTTGATTCAAGCGTGTATAGATTGCCAACACCTCTTTTTGACGCTCGGCAAGAGTGGCTTGATTGCCGTTGAATTGCATGGCCCACTCTAGCTCTGGGTAGGTAGCGCCAATTTGGTCTTCATCTGAGCGACCATCTTCCCAAAGCCCATCTGTTGGTTTGGCATCAAGGATGGATTGAACCACGTGCAGCTCTTTTGCTAATTTGAATACTTCGGTTTTGTATAAATCAGCTATCGGGCTAATATCTACACCGCCGTCTCCGTATTTGGTATAAAAACCAACACCGAAATCTTCAACTTTGTTGCCGGTTCCTGCCACTAAACAGCCGTTGGCTTGCGCTAAGGCATAAAGTGTGGTCATGCGCAATCTTGCGCGCGTGTTTGCCAAAGCAAGGTGCTGCTGAGTTGGATCCAAGCCGAGTGCAAGCTCGAGCACATTGAAACTTGGTGTGAGGTCAATTTCTTGCAGCAGCACATTTGAATGCGCTTTTTTTAAAACCTCCATTTGCTCAAGCGCTCTATCTAACTCTGCCCTCGTTTGCCTAATCGGCATGTTGATCAAAATAGTTTTTGCGCCAGTGAGTGCACACAAAGATGCCGTCAGTGCTGAATCGATACCACCTGACACACCAACTACAAATCCTTGCGCATGCGCTTTGATTTGATAGGCTTTTAACCAGTTTGTGATATGTGCGGCAACAGTATGCATTTTAAAATAACAAAGTGAATTTTACATTGGCCTGATTCATCATTGCTTGATTGCGAAAATAGGTTGGCACCCCTGCATCGTTGGCTGTAAACAAAGTATAATTCTGCTCCTTAGATGTCAGGTGCAAAGGCATAAAGCCATACTGATAACCCAATTCAACAAGTAAACAAGTTGAACCAGAAAAATTCCATTCAGTACCTAAATTGATGAACAAACCTGCATTGTAGAAAAACAAATCTTTTTTGGCGATCATGCCCGTATTTTCTTGAAAATCGCCAATTTCTGAAGTGCTATTGGAGGAAAATCCGATGTCATCTACGGTATTGGAAAGCAAGAACCTATTTTGTAGACCAAACTTGACAACGCCACGATAGTCTCCGATGAAATCCGTTCTAAAAGCCATTCCGATAGGCAAGCCCAAATAAAGCGGTTTGTAGGTGCGCTCGGTGAGGCGGTAATATTTATCGGCAGCTATCGTTTCATCTTTGGTTTTGATGATTTGATCCGTATAACGATAAAACACATCTTGTTGGGTTACCTTGTAATTGAAGCGTTCTAAATTGAACTCGACGCCACCTAAAAAAGCAATGTTTTGAGATTCTTTGGTCGCTTTGAGGAAATTGACCCCAACTGAGGTACTGAGGCCCGGTTGTGCCTCAAGCAAAGAGGTGCCCATCTTCAGAAAATTAAAACCAACCGCGCCGGTGATCCCACCTTGCAGCTTTTTTTCAGCAACTGCTTGCCCGAAAGATTGATGAGTGATGGCTCCGATCAGGAAGCAAAAAAGCAGGTGTTGCAGCTGTATTGATTTCATGTTGTCTGATTAATGTTAATTTTGAACAAAAATAATAATATTCATGAAACGAGGCCTTGGTCTACTTGCTTTACTCTGCTTAGTTTTTGCCTGCCAGCAAGACCCCTACGAGGTCGATATTGAGCAGCTCCCCAATGAGTTAACAGCACTCAACCTAGATTCTATATTACGCGCCCAACCTCAGCAAAAACTAAGCCAATATGTAGGCAAACTACACCAGCAAGATTTTGATGCCATCGAGTTTTGCTTGCCCTATGCGTTGCAAATTCCACTGAAACCCGATTCATCGTTAAAAAATGCCTTTAAACAAAGCGTTGACAATCCATTCAATGCACAGGTATTTACTGCCCTTGACACCATGAATCGTTGGCGGCAACAAGTACAACGCGAAGTTGGTAATGCTTTCAAAAGGCTGCAAGTTTTAGCTCCTGGTCTTGCCCGCCCAAAACAACTTTATTTTGCTTACACCCAGTTTGCTGCCAGCGCTTATTGCTCCAAACAAACGATCGTGATTGGGCAAGAACGCTATTTGGGGCCACAGCATCCTGTGATTCAAATGCTACCCGAACAACAATTTTACCGCTGGATAAAAAATGGTTTGGCACCCAAATACGCCTCTACTGACGCTGTTTTGGTTTGGCTCAGCACTCAACTTATCAAAGAAACAGACGACAACTTTGCAAGTGAAATGATCCGCTGGGGTAAACTATTGGTCATTCTGGATTTACTACTACCAGAACAAAGCATGGCCACCAAGTTAAGATATGAGCAAAAAGCCTATGAATGGGCAGTAGCTTCTGAATCTAAATTCTGGGAATACCTTGTGGAGCAACAATTATTGTTCAAGACCGACCAAGAACTTAACATGAATCTGTTAAACGAAGGCCCCTACTCGATTGGCTTACCGCAAGAAAGCCCTGACCGCATGGGGCGTTTTCTAGGCTACCAAATTGTCAAACAATACTTAGATGCGCAACAACCAGGCATTCAAGAATTGATCAACACCCCTTACAACCGAATTTTACAAAAATATCAAGTACCAAAATGAGCGAGCAAATTTCAAAAACTTCAGAAATCAGTATTCAAGTAGGGCTTAACGAAAATTTATTGCCATTGCGCATGTTGTGGTCCGCAAGTGATGGCCAAATCAAAGACGCAGAGGCGGCTGCATTTTTACTTTCAATCTGGGATCCGAAGGAAAAAAACACCATGAAAATTGACCTCTGGACCAAAGACATGACCATCGAGGAAATGAAACAGTTTTTTCACCAGACCCTACTCACATTAGCCGATACTTTTGAAAAAGCAACTGGCGAACACCTCATCTCTGAAGACCTC
>JBIPMW010000072.1:0-9033 GCA_044376455.1 Crocinitomicaceae bacterium
GCAATTATCAAATAAAGGCAGATGCCTTTTACCATAACAACGGTTTTCAATATTATGGAGTGCCTTTAGATTCTTTGAGTACAGGTGCAGCGGACTCTCTTGCACAGCGTTTTCAGCTCAGTAAGGGAACTGCTGAATACACTTGGCTTCGTGGCGATTCAGCACGGCTCAACCTATCTTTTCAAGGAGCTTATCAAAACTTCCTGACTCGTCCATTGGACTCTACCAATGTGTTCCGATCAAAAGAAAATAACATTCAATTTAAGACACGTGCTTGGTACAACTATAAGTACGAGTATTTCTATGCGGACTTAGGTTTGCGTTATAACAATTTTGCCAGAGGCATCTTGGATAGTATAGTAGCTCCGGGTGATACTGGATTCGTACAAAATAATACCATTATTGATTTTCGACCAGGAGTTTGGACCCAAGCACTCAATGACCGTTTAAAGGTTGAATTGGGCGTAACCATCACTGGTGACGTGCATGCCAATGGTACTGATTTTTATGTTTACCCAAATGCAGAATTCAAGTACAGTTTGTTCAACAATATTTTCATCCCATACATTGGCTTGAAAGGTGGCTTGAAACAAAATACACTGCAAGGTTTAACGAGCGTGAATCCGTTTATCAGAACTAATGTTGCCTTGCGAAATGAGCACAACCCTTATGATATCTACGGTGGATTTAAAGGGACATTGAGTCAGCAATTGAGCTTCAACCTCGGTGTTCATTTCATGCACATCGAGAACAAAGCATTCTTCGTGACAGATACGAATTATATCTATGACAACTACCTCACCGTGACTTATGATACCCTTTCTCAAACCACATTCGAAGGATCTGTGAGTTACCAAAATGGAGAAAAATTAAAAATTGATGTGTTGGGCCGCTACAATATGTTCTTGTTGTATCACGAAGCTTTTGCTTGGAACATGCCGCAATTGCAGTTCTTAGCAAGAGGTTCTTATCAATTGAACAATAAATTTTATGGTCAACTCGATGCCAATATTGAAACGGGCAGAAAAGCGCTAGTGGACGCCGGTGCTCCTGAAGTTCAAGTTGCAGAAAACGGCCAGCATTATGTCAATTTAGGAACAATTGTCGACATCAATCTCGGTTTGGAATACCGTTACACACCGCGTTTGTCAGTTTTCTTACAAGCTAATAATTTAGCTGCCCAACGCTACAACCGTTGGTATAGTTATCCAGTACAGCCGATTCAAGTTATAGGCGGCATTACTGCAAGGTTCTGATGCAAACAGAAGCATTTGTTCTGACGCAAGTTGGTGCTGCCAAAACAGCTTTTCAAAGAAAAGTGCTTGCCGTCACCGAGCCACAATTAGGCGAAGTTTTAATTGAATCTGAGGCATTTGGGCTTAATTACGCCGATGTAATGGCCCGCATGGGCTTGTATCGCGAAGCGCCACCTCTGCCGTGTGTATTGGGTTATGAATTGGTTGGAAAAATCATTAAAGTAGGGGAGGATGTTCCTACATCGTGGATAGGCAAGAGAGTTTTGGCATTTACACGCTTCGGTGCTTATGCCCGACACGCAATTACTACTTTGGAAGCAGTCCAAGAAATTCCCAAAGATATGAAGGCCGCACAGGCCTTGCCTTTCGCCACCCAAGGCGTAACCGCCTATTACATGACACATATTGTAGCACCCATTCAGCACCAAGACAACGTGCTTGTTCATGCGGCTGCAGGAGGAGTTGGAAGCTTTTTAATCCAATTAGCCAAATTGCGTGGGGCAACTGTATTTGCCAATACGAGTTCGGACCTAAAGGTTCCTTACATAAAATCACTAGGAGCTGACTACGTCATCAACTATAAAAAAAGTGCCTATCAAACACAGCTTACTGAACTTTCAGGTGGTCAAAGATTACATGTTTCTTATAATCCGATTGCCGGAAAAACTTCTAAAATAGACCTGAATCTGTTGGGGCCTGGTGGCCGCTTGTTTTTATTCGGAGGCTCTGATTTAGCGCAACGTAAAGGGCTGATTGGCAAATTGAAATTCCTCTGGGAAATGGGTTTCATCTTGCCGATTGGGCTCATGATGCAATCCAAGAATATTTTAGGGGTGAATATGCTGAAGCTAGCAGATAGTCAGCCTTTACTGATTAAAAATTCTATGGAAGTTTTGTTGGCATTATACGAGCAAAAGCAATTGATATTACCCGAGATCACAACATACCGTGCCGAACAGTTTGCTGAAGCCCATGAAGCATTGGGTTCAGGTAAAACGAGTGGAAAATTGGTAGTAGAATGGGACTAATTTGCTTTCGTCTTGAATAATCCTTTTAGAAATCCTAAAATTTGTTTTCTGAATAAAAAGAACAGCAGCAGATAAGGAATGAGCATGAGGTAGAGGATGCCACCGTTGATACTTCCGGCAAAATTATTTTCATCAAGACCGTGGCCTTGCTCAGCGAGCATTTTACATTGAGAACAGCCTTGGGCAAATGCATTTTGCATGCTGATTATGAACCCTAAAATCAATAGAAACTTACTACGCATGAGACTGTTCTTTTACGTTACAAAATTACGGAAGAAAGAATCCAAATCAAAATCTTAATTTTGTTCTATGCGCATTTTTATTTTTGTTTTCGCCATTGCATTTTTACTCGGTTCTTGTGGTTCTAAAACCAACAAGCCAGATGCTAAATTGAGCCTTGACCAATTATTACTAAAATACCCCGATTCTGTAGGGCTTTTGGTTGACAAAGGCAATCAACTGATCGATTCTCTGGAGTTCCAACGGGCGCTTGAATTAGGAGCCAAAGCTTTTCGTCTTGACTCCAACAATGTCGATGCAAGGGTGCTTTATGCTGAATGCCTTCTCAATAAGCAAAACCGCAGTGCTGATGATGTCATGCGCGCCTTTACTATGTATCGGATATTGGTAAAAAAGCAACCCAAAAATGTACCTGCACTGGTGGGTTTAGCAAATACATTGGTCTTGCTCAATGACCACGAAAATGCCTTTAAATTCATCAACAAGGCACTGCGCATTGATAAAACATACCGCGACGCTTATATCCTGAAAGGAACCATTTACAAACTGGAAGGAAATGTCAAGTTAGCCATTTCATCCTATGAAACGGCAGTTCAGCAAGACCCCAATTATTACATGACCTATTTATTGCTAGGTTCACTTTACGAGTATGAGAATGACCCCATTTGCATTGAAAAATATACTACTGCTTATCAACTACAACCTAAAAATGTAGAAGTGATCTATGCTTTAGCTTATGCGAAGGAGAATTTCGGACAAGAGAAAGCCGCTCAAGTGCTTTATCGTAAAATGACCAGAGTCGATTCAACTTTTGCCGATGGTTTTTTTCATTTAGGGTCATTGGCGCAGTTTAGTTTCAATCAGCCAGACAGCGCTATGTATTTTTACAAAAAAGCTATTAAAGTCAATCCACAGCACATACCTTCCTATCACAATATGGGCTTGCTCTATGAGGATCGCAATGACCTCAGTAACGCGCTTTTTAGCTACGCAAAAGCACTAAAAGTAGATTCCACCTACCAACTTTCCCGTGACCGCGTTCAAGTTTTGAGAAAAAAAATATGAAAAAAGCACAGTTAATCAGTGAAATATTAGGAGACTGCCTTTTGCCATTATTGGGATTTTTATGGTGGGGCTGGGACCTCTATTTTATTTTACTCTATTTACTTTTTGACCATACCATCCGTCTCGGATTTTTATTTGCAAAGCCAGCTATTCGAAGCTTTCAGGTATTACTAAGACCGCTTTTGTTTTTCTTGAGCTTCGTCATCTTATCTCATTTTTACATGACGCTTACGGAACCAACTTGGAGATTCACCAAAGATTTTGCGGCTTTTTTCTGGTATGAAGAACTCTGGATACCCCAAGGTTTTATCTTAATTCCGCTTTTGGTTTATACCGAAATATCTCGTCAGCGCATGGAAAAATTGCTTGATCCGGATGCCAGTCCTTTGCAATCTGTTCAAAAACTTGGAACAAGGTTGTTATTTTTGGCTTTGATTTTTATGACAATGAGTATTGTTTTACTCGCAAGCGCTTGGTCAGAGGCCGCAGAAATTTGGTTCTTCTTGATTGCATTATTCACCCTGATTTTATTTGAAAACAAAGCGGCTTTTTTACAGCCCTAAATTGCTGTAAATTTGTCTGATTCTATAAGCTATGTCAAAAGAAAATATCCTCGAACAAAAAAGAGCCGCATTGCTCAACGGCGGTGGCCAAGAACGCATTGATAAACAACATCAGCAAGGCAAATTAACTGCACGCGAACGCATCTCACTGCTTTTAGACGAAGGCAGTTTTCAAGAAATAGGTGGTCTTGTAGAGCACCGTTCTACAAATTTTGGTCTCGATAAACAAAAATATCCTGGCGATGGTGTCATCACTGGCTACGGAACAGTGCATGGTCGTTTAGTTTATGTTTATTCGCAAGACTTCACTGTCTTAGGGGGTTCTCTGTCCGAAACACATGCCGCGAAAATTTGTCGTATCATGGACATGGCCTTAAAAAACGGAGCGCCCATCATTGGCATGAATGATTCTGGAGGTGCACGCATTCAAGAAGGAGTGGTTTCATTGAGTGGTTACGCCGACATCTTTTTTAGAAATACAAGAGCTTCAGGGACTATCCCACAACTTTCTTTGATCATGGGCCCTTGTGCTGGTGGTGCTGTATATTCGCCAGCGCTCACGGACTTCATTTTTATGGTCGAGGAAACCTCGTATATGTTTGTAACAGGCCCAAATGTGGTGAAAACCGTGACGCATGAGGAGGTAAGTTCTGAAGATCTTGGAGGTGCCAAAACGCACGCCGAAAAATCTGGTGTCAATCATTTTACTGCTGCCAATGACGTAGAGTGTATTCGTAAAGCCCGAGACTTAATTACCTATTTGCCTCAAAATGCAAACGAGGAGGCGCCTTTAACACAAGTATTTGAATATCAATCGAGTAAATTAAAACAAATCGAGCAAATTTTGCCCGAAAATGCCAATATTCCTTACGATATCAAGCGCGTGATAGATTGTCTTATCGATGACAATAGTTTTAGAGAAGTACACGAAGATTTCGCAAAAAATATTGTTGTAGGTTTTGCCAGACTAGAAGGAAGAACAGTTGGTGTTATTGCCAATCAACCTGCCGCCTTGGCTGGTGTTCTCGATATTGATGCATCAAGAAAAGGCGCTCGATTTGTGCGTTTTTGTGATTCATTCAATATTCCTTTACTTGTTTTGGAAGACGTACCCGGTTTCTTGCCTGGCACTGATCAAGAATGGCGAGGGATCATCACGCATGGTGCCAAGTTGCTCTATGCCTTTGCCGAAGCAACGGTTCCAAAAATTACTGTTATTACCCGCAAAGCCTATGGTGGTGCTTATTGCGTTATGAATTCAAGAAGTCTTGGCGCTGACCTCACTTTTGCTTGGCCAACAGCTGAAATTGCCGTAATGGGAGCAAAAGGTGCCGCTGAAATTATCTTTAAAAGAGAAATTAGTGCAGCCGCTAATCTAGCAGAAAAATGGCTAGAAAAAGAAGCGGAATATGCCGAAACTTTTGCCAATCCTTACCGAGCGGCAGAACGAGGCATTGTCGATGAGGTTTTATTGCCTGCTGAAACAAGAGCAGCCCTAATTTCAGCCTTCAAAATGCTTGAAAAAAAGGCAGAAGTTTTGCCGCAAAAAAAGCACGGCAATATCCCGTTATAAGCGTCACAATTTATTTATACAAAAAAGGCAACCTTATGGGTGCCTTTTTCGTTATAATCAAGCTATTAACTCACCAAAAAGGCCTATGCAAGAACAGAAAAAACTACTTGAATTGAATCTTCTTAAATTTTGTTTGGGATTTTTTTTAGTCTTATTCTATTCCCCACTCGTAATAGGGCAAATCCTGAATCCTTTCCAAATATTGTATCAAACCCAACAAAAAGGCTCCATCAAATTCTTGTCAAATGTTTCTGTATCATGTAACTCATCTTTAGCAGCCTGTCAATCCAACACCTCTCAGGTTCCTCCTAGTGGTACTGCACAAAACGGCAACAATCCTGCAATTTATGTGGATGTGGATAACGACCCGTCAACGTTTATGTCTAGCAGTGATAGCCTTATTTTATCAAATTGTGCTGAGGTTACCTCAGCTTGGTTATTATGGGGAGGCCGCATTCAAACGAATACAGCGAATTACGCAAATAAAAATAAAGTCAAGATAAAAATCGGTAACGGGGCTTATCAGCAAATAACTGCTAGTTATGTTGATCAGCAAACTTTAACGACAGGAAGTTCATGGACATTATACCAATGCACTCAGAATGTAACGAGTTTAATTCAGTCAGCCGGAAATAATTCAAGAATAACAATAGCCGATTTAGTAACCTATACCCAAAATTCTCCGTCAACCGCAAATAGTTTTGGCGGATGGACGCTAATTGTTGTTTACAAAGACGTACAAGAGCCATTTCGAAACTTGACTATTTTCGAAGGCTTAGGTGTTATTGGTAGTGGTACTAGCGTGACTCAAATCACAATTCCAATTTCAGGTTTTGTAACCCCACTTGCTGGCAGTGTTAATTTTCAACTAGGTGTAATTGGATATGACGGAGATAGATCTCAAACAGGCGATCAATTACTATTCAACGGGGTCGGCACTAACTTTGTTCAAATTAGTGATGCAGCGCATCTTTCTAACGACATGTTCAACAGTACCATCAGTAATAATGGCATTGTAACCCCATTTCGCATACCTAATTTTAGTAATACGCTCGGTTACGATGCCAGTATTTTCTTTCCTAATAATTCGTCACAGAATTATTTAGGAAATGGCTCAACATCAGCAAATATTAGAGTAACAACAAGCTTTGAAACCATTATCCCTAGAATTATTACAACTGCAATAGACATTTACGAACCCGATTTGAGAGCGTCTGTTTTTGTGAATGATTTAAATGGCGGAGCAGTATTACCCGGTGATATTCTTGAATACACAATTTCAGGAAAAAATATTGGCTCGGATATCGCGGTAAATTGCTTTATTACCGATAGTCTAGACATTAGAACTTCATACATTCCAAACTCCTTAGTTGTTGTAAATGGACCAAATCCAGGTCCAAAAACGGATATAGCAGGAGATGACCAAGCAGAGTATAATGCTACAGGTCGTTTTGTTAAATATCGTGTTGGCACCGGTGCTTCCTCAAGTTTAGGCGGGACCATGATAAATACTGCTACGGACAGCGTGGTTGTAAAATTTAGGGTACAAGTTACGCAGGATTGTTTAATGATTAAATGTGATAGTACCTTAGAGAATCTGGCATATATCTACGGAAATGGTAATCTTTCTGGCAATTTAGGCACCAACAATGGAACATCGGATGTTTATAACTCATTTGGATGTCCTACATCCTCCAACAATGAAGTTACGATCTTTAGTGGAAACTGTTCGCCGGTTGACTTTTCATTTAACTCACCTTTGTGTCCTGGAGATAGTCTTTTGCTCAGTGTAATACAATCCCCTTTCGCTAACTATGCATGGTCCGGACCTCAGGGGTTTAGTTCAAATTCATCTAGCCCGATCCTCACCAACATTACAACGCAAAATACTGGGGTCTATGAACTCGACATCACATTTAATTCCTTGAATTGTTCATTAAATAATTTAACCAATAGTATTACTGTAAATCCCAATCCAATATTAAGTGTAAACGCTGTTTCGAATGTGAGCTGTTTTGGAGCTGCTGATGGGCAGATTTCGACATTAGGATTAGGCGCACAACCTATAGTCTATCAGTGGTCAAATGGTCAGCAAACACCAAATTTGAACAATCTTTCCCCGGGTCTTTACACTTTATTGGCAACAGATAATAACACTTGTTTCGTTGATTCAAGCTTTCAAATTACTCAACCCCAACTGCTTACGGTAAGCGCAGCAATTACCAGTAATTACAACGGTAAAGATATTTCATGCTTTGGTGCAAATGACGGTTCGGTTAGCTCATCTGTTAACGGCGGCACAGCCCCTTATTCTTATTTATGGTCAAATGGTCAAACTACTGCAAATATTTCTGGCCTAGCTTCTGGCACATATACACTAACTGTTACTGATGCTAATGGCTGTTCTTCTCAAGTAAGTGTTACCCTCGAAGAACCTAATAACATTATGATTTCCTCCACACAAGAAAATGTACTGTGTCATGGTCAATCAACTGGTGCTATATTTACATCAATTTCAGGAGGAACATTCCCTTATAATTTTTTCTGGAATAATGGACAGTTATCTCAAAATATAAATAACATTCCAGCAGGGAATTACAAACTTATTGTTACAGATTTAAATGGGTGTCAAGATTCCGTAGAAACTACCATTTTACAACCATCTAGCCCGGTTTCAGTCAGTCATATTCAAAATAATGTACTATGTTATGGTAATGCGACTGGTTCTATTGATATCAGTGTTTTAGGGGGGACCCCAAATTACCAGTATTTATGGAATACAGGGAACACAACAGAGGATTTATCTGGCTTACCAATTGGAGCTTATTCTGTTCAAATTATCGATTCAAATGGTTGTCAGGCAAATTACTCTGCGACCATTTCTCAGCCAACATCACCTTTGTCATTGTCTGGTTTAGTCACACCAATTCCTTGTTTTGGCGAGGCCAATGGAGCTATTAATATCGCCGTTTCTGGTGGTACTTCACCTTATAGTTATAGTTGGAATAACGGACAATTTTCCACTCAAAACATTAGCGCATTAATAGCTGGCACATATACTATAGTTGTTACAGATTCAAATGCTTGTAACATTTCACAAGCCTTTTTAGTTACCCAACCATTGGCAGCTATGACTTTAACGGAATCTCATACAGATGCGGGTTGCTTGGGCCCTGGTATAATTGATCTTACGGTAAACGGGGGTACAGCACCATACTCTTACTTATGGAGTAACTTGAGTGCGAACCAAGATGTCAACAACGCTATTGAGGGCATATATGCCGTTAATGTTGAAGATGCTAATGGTT
>JBIPMW010000362.1:0-2793 GCA_044376455.1 Crocinitomicaceae bacterium
AATAACAAGCTTGGGGCTGTCGGGCAAGATGTTGTTTTAAACTGAGATAAATATCACGAGAATAGCCGACAAACTCTAAGACTTGTTCTCGATCAAAAATGGCATAAACCCCGATTTTCCCCTGGAAATCAGCACAGATATTACCCGTGGCATCTAGGTAGGGAATATATTCTAATTGTTCGAGATTAGCAAAAGTATCAGGCTCATTCATAATTAGCTGTCGATAATTGGTTGGAGATAGCTAAATTATACCTAAGTTTGAATTTTATATTTTGGGCTGTGGCTAACCTAGTATGGTAAACTAACAGTTATCTGGCTCGATAACCCCAGAGAGACTGAGATATAATAAGGTAAATTACTAAACTATCAAGTTAGATACAATGCTGGCTATATTTACGATCGGGCATTCTAACCACACCCCGGAAAAGTTCCTCGAACTGCTCTCCATTCATAACATCAACGCTTTAGCAGATGTGCGTTCCGCTCCTTACAGCCGCTATCTTCCTCACTTCAACAAACAAGCGCTCCAGTCCTACCTACCCACAGCAGAGATTCGCTATGTTTTTTTAGGGGCGGAGCTAGGGGCGCGGCCTGCAGATAGTAGCTGTTATGTGGAAGGCAAAGCCCTTTACGAAAAAATTGCTGTCCTTGACTCATTCCAACAGGGACTGAAGCGCATCATCAAAGGAGTGCAAAATCATCGCATTGCCCTGATGTGTGCCGAGAAAGACCCGATCACTTGCCATAGAGCTATTCTGGTGTGCCAGCACCTTATCTCTTTTAACCTTGAAATTGCCCACATTCACAGCAATGGCGAATTGGAGTACCACGAAAATCTGGAAGAACGACTCTTGCAAATTCATGACTTGCAAGACAAACAGGAGAATGGACAACTATCTCTTTTCCCTACAGTCAGTCAACCTCAGTTGGCGCGAAGCGAGAGAATTCGTCAAGCTTATCAGCTGCAGGGCGATCGCATAGCCTATGTGGAGAAAGATCATGATTAAACTTTTCACGATCGGGTTTACCCGAAAATCTGCATCTAGTTTCTTTGAGGGTTTAAGAAAAGCGGGCGTTACTAAAATCATCGATACTCGCTTGAATAATACATCCCAGTTATCCGGCTTTGCCAAACAAAACGACTTAAAGTACTTTCTCTCTGAGATTGGCGGCATCGATTACTCCCATGAACTATCACTTGCGCCCACTCAAGAAATTTTAGATGCCTACAAAAAGAAACAAATATCGTGGGAAGATTACTCTAAAAAATACCTGGCGATTCTGCGTCAAAGACATATTGAATCAACGATCAAACCGGACAGCTTGCAGAATTCTTGTTTTCTTTGTAGCGAAGACAAACCTCACTTTTGCCACAGGCGACTTGCCGCCGAGTATCTTCAGTCCCATTTCCATAATATAGAAATTATTCACTTGTAGCTATATGGAGATAATTTGTCTGGCTAATTCTTATAAACATCATGAAAGATGTATTGCGGGAATAGATCGAGAGTCGGGTCAGTGGGTTAGACCGATTTCAGAGTTAGAGGACGGCAGAATACCCCTAGACAATAACTTTATTCAGACTAGCAAAATTCGTATTTTGGATATCCTCAGTATTCCTATCGACAGCGAGAGAAAATCTGGCTATGAAATTGAGAATATTGGTTACAAGAACTTACCTTGGCCAATTATTGGTAAAGCAGAGGTCGCCAATCTTTTACAGTTTTGCGAGGGCAATTTATTATATCCCGATTACAGAAAGTCGATACCTTATCAATATCTGAAATCTCAAGCTCCAGTACGCACTCTCCAATTGATTGAGGCAAAATCATTCTGCTGCCGTAAAAACAGCAGGGGGAAATGGCGGGGGATTATTGCTGATGCTCAGTATGATTTCGCAGATTTTGATCTTAGCATCACCGATCCGATAATTCTAGAGAAACTCGATCGAGAGGAAGAAATAAGCCATCACTGTTTAATCTGCCTCAGTCTCGGACAGCCCTGGCAGCCCGATGCCAATCTTCCTCTATCATGCTATCGTTTGATCGCGGGAGTGGTTGAACTTATGCCTGAAATTCGACTCATCGCTACGGAAATGGAGAGATTATCTTGGAGTAGAGAACAGGGTAAGGAATATTTAAAAGAAAAATTTGGAAAGGTTTCCCGCTATCAACTTACTGAGAATGAAGCCAAACAGTTTCTTGATTTTTTGAGAAGCGGTGGAAAAATATAGCAAGCTAACAGTTGGCCTGACAGTTTATCTGCGCGGGAGTGAACTAAAGGTTAATGGAGGCGGTGTGATCGTTTTCTGATTCTGGAAGGTTAAGAAGTTGACCGTTTTTGACAAGAGGCACTAGGAGCAAGTGTTAGTAAAATTAATATTGATCAACTGCTTACCCTTTAAAATTGTGCCAAAAAGTTTTAGGCTAAATTAGTCCCCAAAAATGATCAATTCTCAATGCCTACTGGTTCTCTTAACGAAATTGTTCACGCGGCCCTAAGTGGTCAAGTGGTTTCTTTTCCCACGGATACAGTTCCCGCTTTAGCGGTTTCTCCCCCCTATTCTTCCCTGATTTTTGCCGCTAAAAAACGGACTTTTGATAAACCTTTAATTCTCATGGCGGCCTCAGCAGCAGATTTATGGGATTATGTCAAGGGAAATCAGGAAGAAAGGGAAATTTGGCAGCAAATGACCGAAAAATACTGGCCTGGCTCCCTAACTTTGGTTTTACCTGCTTCTGAAAAAGTACCAAAAGCTCTTAACCCTAAAAATCCTAGCACGATTGGTATCCG
>JBIPMW010000290.1:0-2790 GCA_044376455.1 Crocinitomicaceae bacterium
TACCATTATTTCCCTCTCTCCCACCCGTTATCAAATCAGCGGATTAAACACCCTTACCAACAACGACGGAGAATATAATCTCACCGTTAACGCCACAGGAATACAGGATAGCAGCGGTAAATTCGGGACAGGTTTACTCAGCGAAAGCTGGACAAAAACCGCCACCGGGAATGCAGATACAACGCCTCCCACCGTCACCGATATTGTCAATCTTCTCATCAATCCTCGCAATCAACCAGTTCCCTCTTTAACCGTCACTTTCTCCGAAAAAATTGACCTCAGTACCTTCACTTGGCAAGATATTACTCTCACCCGTAATAATGGAAGCAATTTAATTAACAATACCGTCACCATTAGCGCCATTAATGACACCAACTATCGGATTAATGGACTAAGTGGATTAACCGTAATCGATGGAACTTATAACCTGACAGTTAACGGTAGTGGAATCCAAGACTTATCTGGTAATTCAGGAAATGGAACCCAGTCCGAAACCTGGGTAATGGATACCATCGCACCCGCAATTCCTACTAACATTACAGTCACAAATCCCCTCACCCCTTCAGGGATAAATATTGAGAGTGCAAACATTGCAACCCTACAACCGCTAACAGCATCGGGACAAACCCGAATTGATACCACCAATCCCACCATTAGTGGTGAATTAGGAGAAACTGGATTAAAAGTCTTCTTCTACGACAAAACTACCAATACTCTCTTACAACAAGCAACCGTAACTGGAAGCCAATTTAGTAGTCAAGTTCAACTTCCCTCACCTGGCGCAAGAGATGTAGAAATCCGCCTACAAGATGCAGCAGGAAACACCAGTAATACAACCCTCAGTCTCTTCGCAGACATCAGCCAACCAGTCCTTACCCAATTCCTCAACGTCCCCACCTCAAGCGCCAACGCAATTAACAGTATTGACGTTCAATTCTCCGAACAAATAAACATCAACACCTTCGATAAAAGTGATATTACCCTCACCCGTGATGGTGTCACCCTCACCCTACCTAATACCGTAACCGTTACCTCCCTTTCTGATACCACCTATCGGATTAATGGCTTAGGAGACTTAACCAATACCCCAGGAATCTACAACCTAAAAGTTGACGCAACCACCATACAAGACAACGCCGGAAACAGCGGAGACGCAGCCAAAACCACCAACTTTATCATTACTTCCCCTCCCACACCTGGAATTACCTTAACCCAAACCGGAGGAAACACAACCATCACCGAAGGTGGTAACACTGACACCTATTCCCTTGTCCTCAAAACCCAACCCACCAACGACGTTACCATTACCCTAACTGGTGACAGTCAAATCACCCTCAATTCAACTACCTTTACCTTCACTCCTACTAACTGGAATACTCCTCAAACCGTCACCATTACCGCCGTTGATGACACCCTAACAGAAGGGAATCAAACTGCTACCATTACCCACAATATCAGCAGCAGCGATACCAATTACAACGGGTTAACTATTGGGACAGTTAATGTCAGTATTCAAGACAACGACGCTGAAATCAAAGGGACAGTTTGGAACGATATTGATGGCAATGCCGTTAATAATAGCGAACCCAGTTTATCAGGATGGACAGTTTACTTAGACACCAACAACAACAACCAACTCGACACCGGAGAAACCTCAACTCAAACTAACGCCAACGGTGACTATACCTTCAATAACCTTCGTCCTGGTAATTATAACGTCGCACAAGTCGTACAAACAGGCTGGAAACAAACCCATCCCATCTTGAACATTACCACCACCGCTGCGGATATTCCCCTGACAATCCCCACCCTAGACCTCATTCCTTCCTCGACAAACACTCAAACCCAACTCAACTTCAACACCGCCAACTACATAGTCAAAGAAGACGGAACCGCCATCACCGAAATTATCATCAACCGTAGCGGAAACCTCACAGAAACAGTCACAGCCACCCTTACCTTTACCGATGGAACCGCCAAAGGATGCGGTTGCGCCGCTAGTTCGATAAATAACGACCTTAACTATAGTCCCATTACCATTACTTTCACAGAAAACGAAATCAGTAAAGTCATTCCCGTCCAAAACGCCATCTTAAACAATGCCAACGCCATCCGCATTCGGAATGATAATAAAGTTGAGGGAGACGAATACTTTACAATTCATCTAACCAACCCGACAAACGGCGCAATCATTGGTAATCAAGGTAACGCCACCGTGACCATTATCGATGACGAATCTCCCAATAATAATCCGATAACGCCGCCTATCTCAAATCCCAGTAACACCCTTTCCACTTCTCAAAATAGTAACGCCACCAATCTAATTAACCTTGATGATTTTTGGTCAGATTCCCGCTTTACTAACATCAAAGGACAAGGAGAAAGCATCGTTATTATTGATACAGGTGCAGACTTAAATCATCCCCTCTTTGGTGTCGATGCTAATAATAATGGTATTGCTGACAAGATTATCTATCAATACGACTTTGCTGATAATGATACTGATGCCAGTGATAAAAACAATCACGGTTCCCACATCGCCAGCATCGCCTCGCAAATTGCTCCCGACGCTAACTTAATTATACTCAAAGTCTTTAAAGATAACGGTTCTGGGTACTTTGCTGACTTAGAAGAAGCATTACAGTGGGTTAATACAAATGCCAACACATATAATGTCACCTCTGTCAACCTTTCTTTAGGAGATAATCAAAACTGGACAACCGCCACCGGACGCTATGGAATTGGCGATGAATTAGCCGCCATTGCCGGACAAAATATTCTCATAGCAGC
>JBIPMW010000386.1:0-9004 GCA_044376455.1 Crocinitomicaceae bacterium
CAACACAAACGTTACGAACCCCAGGGAGCGTCGGCAACCCAAAGAATGTCCGAAACTCTAACCTCTATCCCTCTTTCGAACGTGAACAGATCTGAATCTGCTGCTTTGGGGTTCATTGGATCAAAACCGCACAACTCGTTGTTCAGCTTAATGTTTTTCAGCCTAACCCAGTCGGGGTTAGCTACGGTAACCACCCCGCTGTATGCGTTGCCTGCGTGTTGATGACACATAATCTCGGCATACTCAAACGTAACCACGCCAATACTGCGCAATTCCATCGCGTAAACGAACGGATCGCCTACTGCTTTTTGTAAAGCAGCCGGCCAGTTCCGAGGGACATAACCAAGATACTCTTCAGTCATCGCAAACCTCCAAAGAAATCTTCAATCAAACGTATCCATTGCAGGATCTTCGAGTCGCATGCCGAGGGATTCGAACCCCCGCGCCACACACGCTGTCTCGCTTTCGATTGCAATCCTACTCGCGTAGTCGATGGCCATCATTCTCGAAGACCCTGCGATAAACACGTCACCGCCGTAAGTATACTCGCATGGACCCGATGACGCAAGTGCTTTTATAAACGCGGGAAACGGGGATACCGCTACCGTCTCGTGCGATGGGGTGGGGGGTCCGGTTCGTTTTCCGTTGGTTCGCATCGCTTCGCGTCGTTTCGGTCGTCGCGCGGTCGATAGCCACCGCAGCGCAAAAATGTTGCCCATGGGCAACAAAAAGCGTCAAATAGGGTCCATCGCTTTGCTCGTCACAAAACGCAGGGAAAACACCGCGAAACACCGCACAAAACAACGCACCATCAAGCCTATACCCGTGCCAACGTGCCATTGTGGCATCCATCAGCGATCCGGCAGCATTTCAGCGAGCAACCCACGGATCTCGTCGATTGCCAGCCGTTCGCGTCGCACCATGTCCCGCTCGTCCTCGACATGCGCAGAAGCTTTGGCAGCGACGTCCACAAATTTGCTGTATGCGCGGATGGAAGTCTCAAGCCAACCCAACGCCGCCCAGCTCGGCGCGGGACTCATCGCTTTGCGCAGATCGACGATTGCGCGGTCCCCGAGGTCACGGACCACCGACAGCCGGTTCGCCTGTACCCACTGGATCTCTTGCGCTAGCGTCGCGTTCGGCGGCAGCGTCGGCCACTCCGCTGGGATTGCGTCCAGTCCAGTGACGGCGGCTTCGTCTCGTGCGTGCGTGCCGTTCCCCGCTACGTTGTTTTGCGCCGTCGGGTTCGCGTCGCCCCCTGCATCCCCCCGCGATTCTTCCCGATGCTGTTCTCGTTGCGGATACAGTTCGAGGAGTTTCGCGTAGACTTCCGCCCGCGCTGCTTCTTTTTCCAGTCCGCTGCGCCTGGCGATCCGCATCAGTTCATCACGCTGCGGCTCAATCTCGGTCCAGCGTCCATCGCGTTGCCAGTTTCGCGTCACTTCCAGTATGTCCACTTCGCGTTACCCTTTCGCGTCACTTTCAGAGCGCAAAGATTCCTATGATTCCGCAGGTTGTTTATCGACGCCGCAACCGATCCGAAGATCCCGACTAGCCATTGGCTACCCCTCGCGTCTATTCGGCAGTGTAGGCTTTCGCCTGCTCACCGACAGATTGGATCAACTCCGGTCGACCCGCTCGACGATCCTTCGGTCTGTGCTCTCGCCTTAGACTCTCGGCAGGATCGTATGCCGCTTTGATTTGCTTCCAAGATACCACCCCGAGATCCAGCGTCAACTATTTTGGATAAAACTAGATTCTTTTTTTTATTTAGGGTGAAACCCTATTTGACAAACAGCGTACAGGTCGATAGGATCATATCGGGCGGCACGTTGCCACCCCACACAACCCGCGACCGTGAGACGTCGCACATTTTTGGAGACGATACCATGGCATTTCAAGTCAGTACCGAGTTGCGGTCGAAGCGAAAGCACCTGATGCGAGCAGGCGAGTCTCGCATGGATTACCTAAAGCGAGCAAAGTCGAAACTCAAGACGGCGGAGGCTGAATTGCTAGCCAGCGACCCGCTCTACGGTCGATGCCACCGATCGTTTCTGGTTCGAGACGCAATGGAACTGGTTCAGTCTTGGTTCCCCGACATCGGCACCTTTGGCGTCGAGCACGTAAGCGCAGGGCAAAACAAACGGTCACCTGCAATCGATTATCTAAACACTGGCGACCTCTACGACCTTACCCTTGTGCGCACCAACGATCGATACCGTATCGCTTGCGTCGGAGACATGATCGAACGTGGCAACTATCAATAAAACCAACGGAGAAAAGACCATGAACAAGATTTTCAAGCCTCGAATGATCCTTACCGACGTCGAAACCGACACGCTCCGCCGCTTGGTTCCCGGCTGCATCGAAGCTCGGAACACGCTCGGCAAAGCCTGCTACTTAGGGGCTTTGGGCTCGCAGCGATTAACGCCACCAAAATCAACGGGGTTCCGGTCTCGCACGGCTGCACTCGTCGCAGTGCAACGCGAAATCGATCACGAATTGAAGAACCGAGGAATCATTCGCGTCGACATCGATGTACTCGGCGAAACTAGCAGGGGTTAGGGCTAGTGCGGGAGCCTTCGGGCTCCGTCCCCGCTGGTAAGACCAGCACCGAACGGCACGGTATGCCGGCTCTCTATCCTGGAGATTTTGACGATGACCACGAAGACGAAAAAGACCATCGCGACTAAGGACGAACGTAAACTCGCCGAGATCGTCGGATTTAACGGCAAGTACATTGCGTCCTTGCTTACCGCCGCCGCTAAGTATTGCAATCTCGAAGGCGACGCACGGCTACCGGACGCGAGAAGCTACCTGAGGGAGATCGAACGGCAGCACGCCGAGTGGATCAAGGCTCAGTGGGGCATGACACCTCGAAAATACAAGGATCTGCAAGCCAAAGCTAAATCGATCCTCAATTCTTTCCGCACTGGATACTCCATGGGCGAGGAAAAAATACTCGTCTTGGACGGTAAAAATTTCTGCTTTGTCGACAACTGCCGCGAGTATTCGGGCGGTTGCAAATACAAGGCACAGCACGGAACATTGACTATCCGTCTGAAAATGCACGAGCTACGCGCGATCGAGAAGATCGAAGGCGTCTGGACCGTTCGCCGCAAAGGCACCCAGGCGGATTGGCTCAGGTCGCACGGAGCCAAAGGGAGCTATCGAGTCGAGTTTTTTCCTGGATTTCTGGTCGGCACCTCACACGGCGCAACAGTCGAGGAATGCAACGCACTGGAAGCCGAGAAGGCGGAAAGCATGGCGCGAAGCTTGGACGCTGCCAAACGAGAAAAATTGTCACTGTCCCGTTTTATCGGGTTCGACCATCGACGCATCGCAGGGGCTTGTGACGCTGGCGTTACGGCATTTTGCGAACGGAACGGGCTCAATCGCGACTATGGGTATCGCATCGATTATCTGCTCGGTCTCGGCGATGAGGTCGCGAAAAGATATCTCATGATTATCGCGAGAAGCATCGCGAATAGCTAGGCAGAGTGGGGTTAGGCTCTGTGCGGAGGGGTACGCCCCTCGTCCCCAAGTTGACACAGTGTCAACCGGATCACGGCAGGCGTGAGACCCTGCAAAACAATGGAGACTCTGCTATGAAGGCAGTATTTGAAACCCGCTTCCAGAAGATCGGCGAGACCGAGGAACACTACGGCGGTATTCGCTCGGCACCTGTCGGAGGCGTCGACGATGCCAAAGAATTTGCGAGAAAACACCTAATACCGTACTTTGCGGACAAATGCGACCAAGAAGAGTTCGTGATTGTCACCCTCGACACCAAACACAGACCCATCCGCATCGTCCGGATCACTCGCGGCACCCTCGATGCAAGCCTAGTGCATCCCCGAGAGGTCTTTCGAGCTGCAATCGTCGATTGTGCCTCTGCCATGTTTTTGGCTCATAACCACCCCTCTGGCGACCCTACACCAAGCCCCGTAGATAGGGATGTAACGCGCCGTCTCAAAGAAGTGGCTGCAATCGTCGGTATTCGCATCCTCGATCACCTGATCGTAGGCGACACCGTTTGTTCGATGGCGGAGCACGGTTGCTTCTAATCGCATCTCCCGCTTGGTCCAGCACCCAGGCGGAACGTCTCACAGTGCTGGCGCGGTTGGCCGATGCGATATTCGGCTTTTTTCCCACACAACGCAATTGGAGATTTGCACAGTGCTCAAAGTTACACCGAACGGCGCGAACGCCAAACTTGGCCCTGGCGTCGGCACGACATACCGTCCAGTCGGCATTACCTGCCCGTCCACCTGTCCGCTACTTGAAAATGGCTGCTATGCCAAGCGAGGACACGTCGCGATCCAGCAAGCTCGATCCAAGCACGACGATCACGACCTGATGAAACTTGCTGGCAACACCCTGGTGCGCCACCTCGTATCGGGCGACTGGCTCAAGACGATTGCAAACGGACGCAAGATCCTTGACCGCGCCCTGGTGGCTGGCGTCCTGGAATTGCATCGCAGATGCCCATGGCTCACCGGATGGGGCTACACCCATGCGATTGATCGATTCGACAAGGCTGGCATCACCCCGGCAAGCTTGCCAAGCAATTTCCACCTGTTGGCAAGTTGCGACACGCCAGAGCAAAAGGCACAAGCCAACGCGAACGGCTGGCGGACAGCCCGAGTAATCGACGAACTGGCGGACAAGCAACCCGACGAGTTCGTCTGCCCCGTCGATGCAGCCAAGCGCAAAGGCATCCCACAAGAGCGCAGAACCAACTGCGCATTGTGCAAGGCTTGTTTTGCCACTGACAAGAACATCGCTTTTCTCAAGTTTTAACCAAGGAGATTTTATCATGGCGAAAGCCAAAACCAGCAGCATGACGTATGAATGTCGAGATTGGACAGGCAAGACGAACACCGTCGAAGTGAAGGGCGATATTATCCTGTCTCACCCCGAAAGCCATATCTACCTTGCACGACTATCCAAGCACACATACCGAGTCCATTACGGGCTACAGCACAAGTTCTGGCGGTCGCTAGAAGACGCTGTTGCCGACTTCGGGAACTGCTTCTTGCACGCCTGCGAATGCGACGGAATTGAACTGAGAAAGGAACATTCATGAGCACAACAACCGCAATGAGCGAAGCTAGGCAAATCGCAGAGCAACTGCTAAAGCTCGATCCATCAGGGGGGCGCGTTTTGCTCGGAATCCCATCCCCGTGCAGCGTAAGCCACGAGAACTACTCAGTAGGCTACTTCTCTGACAACTCGATCCTCATTTGGGCGAGAAATGAAGGCTACATCGTGCTCGATGCTAGCCAGACCTACTACCGCGAAACTGTAGAGCATCTTGCTCGATGTCTCGGAACCTTCAGCAAGGATCGACGCGCTGCCATGGTTGGCGGTGAGTCAAAGTGGATCGATGGGATCTACTGGGGTGCCGATGGTGGGTGGCTTGGATTGTAATCGAGACGTTTCGCGCGTGAGGATTCTGGCATAGCCAGAGTCCAATCGCCTGCAACGTCGCAGGAACACAACAACACAAGGAGATTTTGCAATGGCTCTGGACGAACAATTCAAGCGGCTGCTATTGGCGGCTAACGTACTACTGGACAACCACATGGACCTTGGGGATTGCCTAGTTGACGAGGACAACGACGACGACGATTACCCTACAGACTCGGACGGCGACCGCTGGTATCACGATTGGTGGGAACTGCGAGAGGCAATCAGAGGATGCGAACAGGCAGACCCCGAAATGGCTGAAAAGTGGTTCGACATGATCGGCGACACAACAATCACCCGCGATGCACTCGACTCGGGTAAGATCGTCCACACTGGATGGAAGTTGAACGGACAGGACACCCGTCGTCTGTACGAAACCCAGCCAGATTGGGGCGTCAACGTTATTGATTACTTTGACCTCAACGGTAGGTATTTAGGGCGAGACGCCAACGGACTTGAGCCAACATTCGAATTGATGCCTCACGATATTGAAAAGGTTGCCTTTGAGGGACCAGAAACCCCTGACCGTGGATACACGATGAGGGTTAGTTACCTGAAACCTCCAGCGAGTGCCGATGCGCTGGTGGAAGTGATGAAAGACAAAGTAGTTGTTCGCACGTTCCTGTTTCCTGCATACAAGATTTACAATTTGCAAGCTCACTTTGGCGAGATTGTGGATAGCGAGATCGAGAAGAACGACAACGGATACCGACAAGCCGCATGGTGCGGCATTGGACCAGTATAGGCACCCCGCCGCCGAATTTGCCTCCTGCCGGGATTGGCTCCGGCTCAACACTTTTTTGGAGACGGTACAATGGACTACGAAAAGCAGCTCCGAGTTCTGGCGGCGTTAAACTTCATCATTCTTCTTCTGATGGCTAACTTGGTCCTCAATATGGGGATCTTGGTTCAAGTCGCTCTCATGCGCTCAGGCAAGTGAAGCGAAGCTCGATTAACAACTTTTTTTGAAAACACAAGGAGATTTTACGATGGCTAAGCATTCCCCAGGACCATACGTTGTTTGCACAAACGACAACGAACCAAACGTATTATTTATCGAGCAGGACGCTGAAAACTTGGCGGAGGAACACGGAGAACCGTCAGTAATTGGAGAGGTATATTTGACAGGCAACGGCATCGACGAGGCAACTGGACGAGCCAACGCAACACTGTGGGCATCTGCGCCCGATATGCTCAAGGCTTTCAGGGAGTGCATCACCGACGAAGCATCTGTAGCCTACAAGAACAACGACCCTGAAAAACTCAGAAGGAGATTGCGATACATCACTAAAATCGTAATCCAGCAGATTGCACGAGCTACTGGCGAATAACGACTCGCGCACGCATTTACATTTTTAGTAAGGCTTTTACAGGAGATTTTGATTATGGCTGACAGATTTTACGGAACGGTTTACTTGGGCGGCAGGCTCACCCAAGAGCAATTCGACAAGTGCAAGGAGTTGCTAGAGCCTTGCCTTGACGACGAATTAAACGACGACGGATCGGGAGCGTTCATTGAATGCACCTGCGAGGATTTCGATGATATCGTTGATTTTTGCAAGTCCAACGGCATCGCCTTATCCCTGCACTGGGATGCAAAATGGGAGCAAGATTCAAGCGTGGATTACTGGGTAAACGGCGAGTACAAGCAGTTTTTTGCGGCTGGCGATGGCGACATTGCTGTTAGGCTTGCGGAACTGCAAGAGCACCCCGAGATGACTATCGCGGAGTTCATCGCCAAGATGGATATCCCCGACTTCCCCGCCTTCGAGATCGTCGAGAGTTCCACACCGCAACCCGCCTAGCACCGCGATAGAGACGCGAACACGAGGGGATTCGCCCAATCCCCGACTGTCCGCGCCCCTGGCAGTCAGAGGCAGGATAGCACCATTGCAAAGGAGATTACACACACCATGACATCCGTAACGATTAAGACCGTCACGGCTCCCTCGATCATTGAGCGCGGCACAAGGCTCACGCCACGGCTGCACCTCGTGGTCGACTACACGAAGGGAGGGACCAGCCTGATTAACGGCAAGCACTACCCCCGAGGATATCAGATTTCCGTCCGGTTCGACCGACTAGCTGACGATGGCACGACATCGCAGGTCATCGACGGAAGGGGAGATCCGTCGCTGTGCATCGAACCATCACCACGGTTCACCCAGAAGCGACTGGATAGCATTGTCGCGGAAATCTATGGCGAGCTGCACCAATGCCTCATCAACGACCTGTACCGCCAAGCAACGGCGGACCGCAGCAACCACGTTTGGCCGGACGACATCCTACCATTGAACAAGCCAACAGAACATACGGAGAGTACAAGTGTACGTAGTGAAAACATGCACGAAGTGTAAGCAGGAAAAGCCGCTTGCCGAATTTGGACGCTACACGCGGACCAAGGACGGGCTCGACACTCAATGCCGATCATGCCGACAGGCCAAGGCCAAGACGGCAGAGGCGCGAAACACACCTTCGACGCGGGCCAATTGGGCACGCGGGACACTGGCAAAACTACACTTAACTGAGAGGGATTACTGATGTCGAAGAAAACCGATGACGAACTACTCGATGACATCCGGCAGGCGGCTCTAGCGATCCGTGACGCAAGCGACGAGATCCCACTAATCGGCTCGATGACGCTCGCGGAAATCTTACAGCTAGAGAGCCATGCCAGCGCACTGGCGATCTACTGCAAGCTCCTGCGGCAGCGGCTTGAGGCACAAGACCCGGCAATCCAACACTTGAGAGCAACACTAGCGGAGGGCGAATAATGAGCGACAAAATACCGGGCGTACCGGAGGGGTGGGAGTTGGTAAGGATCGGCAAGCCTGAGATTGGCGAATGGTTTATTGACGGGCTAGACGATCTCGTTCAAGCAATCGACGACAAGCACTTTCATGGATGCGCCATCATCCGCAAGATCGAGAAGCCCGCGACGTATCGACCGTTTGCGAATGCGGCGGAATTCAAGCCGCATCGGGATCGATGGTGGAGATACAACGACTCTGAGGATTCGGAGCACGTTCAGCCACCAGCGGCATACAGCAAGATCGGGCCAATGGGCAGCAACTGGGAACAAGCTTTTATGGGTCGAGTTTTCGACGACGGAACCCCCTTTGGAGTGAAGATCGATGAATAACACAGTCAACGTCAACACAACGCAGCCAGCCGACTGGGCCGAATTCATACGCAATGCGGCATCGGTCGAGGGCATTGAGCTTTCGGCGTTCTACGGTTTCGCGGCGGTTGATCGGGCCATTAGGGTGCTAGCGATGGACCCGGCCAAAGCATGGGCCAAGCTCAGCGAACGAAAGCGAGGGCGTCCGGTCCGATACGACCCTGCGAAAGCTCCAACGGTCAAACGAAAGCGAGGGCGGAAAGATGCGTGAGTTTTATTTGCTGGTTGTGGCTCGGCGGCTTAATGGAGATCCGGACACGATGAGCCGGGTGGCCAAGTGCAGCTACGACCAGCCATCAAGCGTGGCTAGCGTAGCTGGCTCGGCTGCAGTAGGCGATGCGGCTTGGTGGC
>JBIPMW010000106.1:0-6369 GCA_044376455.1 Crocinitomicaceae bacterium
CTGCGTTACCTGGTGTCCTTTTTGAACGCTACACCAAAGAATTTGGATTGTCAGAGTACGACGCATACAATATCACTGACCAAAAAGGCATTGCCTTGTATTACGAAGCACTGATTGCCTTGACTAATAACTACAAGTCAGCAGCAAATTGGCTCATGGGTGACATCAAGTCATACCTCAACGAGCACGGAATGGATATCCAACATTTCCCGCTTGCTCCAGCGCGCATTGCAGCACTTATTGCCCTTATCGATGAAGGAAAAGTATCGAGCTCTATCGCTTCTCAACGAATTTTTCCAGCCATGCTTTCTTCAGATGCTTCGCCGCTCGAATTGGCTGAACAAATGAACCTCATTCAAAGCTCGGATCAAAGTTTCATTTTAGGTTATATCGATCAAGTAATAGCGCAAAATACAACAGAAGTTGAACGATACCGCAATGGTGAAAAACAGCTCATTGGCTTTTTAATGGGGCAACTCATGAAAGTTTCAGGCGGAAAAGCCGATCCAAAAGCTGCCAATGCCTTACTCAGACAAAAACTAGAAGCCTAATGTCAGCTGTAAAAAACAAGAAAAAAGCACTGCTCGCTGTAGCAATTTTAGCACTCGGCATATTCTTGTTTTGGTATTCCCAACGCTCTGAGCCAGACAAAAACAACCTCGATGTCAATATTGTCATTTCAGGTCAAATCAAGGATGCGGGTGGGCTACAACTTTTTCTCGAGGCTCCCAGCGATAAGGGCGTGATTTCCGTAGCTCAAACTGAAATTGAGCCTGATGGACATTTCGAATTACCTGCCAACATTCCCGGATTAGGCCTTTACAATTTGCGCCTGAGTGACCTCAACGGCACCGTACTCTGGCTTCCACTTCAGGCCAAAGATGCGCTTCAAATCCGCTGTTCGCGTCAAGATTTTGGCCGAAAGCCTGGGCTTAGCGGTGTCAAGTGGGCAGTGAATTACCAAGCACTACTGAATCAAACCAATCAGTTTGAAGCTTTTCAAAAAAGCCTACAGGCCAATATGTCAAACCTGGATCAAGCAAGTGTCGAGCAACAATACGACAGCGCCAGACAACATTATGAAAACTATTGTGTCCAACTCATCGAAAAAGACCTCAGCAGCCCCCTAAATATTCTGCTCAGCATGAACCTCCTGCCAACCACAGGTTTTGAAAACTGGAATGCAAAGCACTTAGCAACCCTTGAAAAATTAGCTAAGTCTTATCTAACTGCCTTTGCTGGCCAGCCGGCTAGTCAGAACATGATGACCCAATACCAACAAATTGAAGATGCTTATTTCAATTACGCGAGCACCATCAACGGCTCTATGCCTGCTCCTGAAATCGCACTTCCAGATCCTAGTGGAAAAACCAGAACACTAAGTGCTTTAAAAGGCAAATATGTTTTGATTGATTTTTGGGCGTCTTGGTGTGGCCCTTGTAAAAGCGAGATGCCCAATGTGGTAAAACTCTACAAAAAGTACCAAAACAAAAACTTCACCGTACTGAGCGTCTCCCTTGACGAAGATCCCAATAAATGGAAAGCTGCAATTGCCGATTGGGGGATGTATTGGCCTAACCATGTCAGTGATTTAAAAGGATGGAAGTCTAGTCTTCCTCAAACCTATCAGTTTGATGGCATTCCTTACACTGTTTTAGTGAATCCGGAAGGGAATGTCATTGGCACCAACCTCAGAGGATCCAAACTTGCTGAAAAATTGGCAGCATTATTCAAGTAATATGAAAATAAAAGGCTTGTTAATTATTTTATTACTCTCTATTTCAAGCTATGCCCAAGGCTTGAATGTTCAGATTGAAGGCAATATTTTTTATTCTGGTGCAGATTCCATTCGCTTATCACAAAATTTTGGTTCGTATTTCCGCGACTATATCGTTAGTTCCTTTGATCAAAAAGGAAATTTTGAATTATCCGGAATAGTACCAGGCCCTGACTACTATTTATTACGCGTTGGCAACCAAGCCTTGCATATAGTCATTCGAGATACCACGACTATCAAAATATACGCTGACGGCAGAAAAATGAGCAGTCAATGTAATTTCGTTAATACCGAAGAATCCAGACAAATGCACGAATATGTGCTTTTGACCTCAAACTGGCAACAAAAAACAGATTCAGCTTTGGCTGCCATCAAGGCAGATGCTTCAAAAGAAGCGGCTATCAATCAATATATGACCGAACAATTCAAGCAATATCAAACTGCTATTCAAAGTTTTGTAGGCATGTATCAAGGTTCTGCTGCACTTATTTTACCGCTGAGTAGCATCAATATTGACCAAGATTTTCAGAGTTACCAAACCCTTATCACACAAATCTACCAAGGTTTCCCTCATAGTACTATCGTACAACAACTTTACCAAAAGTACCTCACCAAAAAACAGGAAATTGAAGCGGCTGATCCATTTGCAAGAGGAAAGATGGTGCCAGATTTTGTATCCACGAAAACCGACGGTAAAAAACAAATGAAGCTCTCGGATTTAAAAGGACAAGTAGTGTTGCTGGACTTTTGGGCTTCTTGGTGCGGGCCATGTAGGGCTGAAAATCCAAATGTCGTCAAGAACTATCAAAAATACAAAGATGCAGGCTTTACAGTCATGAGTGTTTCGCTCGATTCTGACCGCAATAAATGGCTTGCTGCCATCGCAGCCGATCAGTTGAGTTGGCCCAATCATGTCAGTGACCTCGGTGGTTGGCAAAACAAGGTTGCCCAACAATTTGGGGTAACTAGCATTCCGTTCACCATTCTCATCGATCGAGAGGGCAAAATCATAGCAACCAACCTGCGTGGTTCCGCACTCGAACAAACTTTGCAACAAATTTTTGGTTTTTAATGCCTGAAGCAGCCAAATATCTCTATTTTGCCTCTGATTTTCACTTGGGAGCACCTGATGTACAAAAAAGTGCCGCGCGAGAAAAAGCACTATTAACTTGGTTAAATCATATTGAAGACAGTGCGCATAGTATTTTCTTACTCGGCGATATTTTTGATTTTTGGTTTGAATACAAGAGTGTTGTTCCCAAAGGGTATGTCAGACTCCTCGGTAAATTGGCACAGATGTCTGACAACGGCATTCACATTCATTTTTTCAAGGGCAACCACGATATGTGGATGTTTGACTATTTTCAACAAGAAATCGGAGTGCAGTTACATAATGATGCCTACCAATTTGAATACGAAGGCAAGCGTTTCTATTTGCATCATGGTGATGGTTTAGGACCCGGAGATTACAAATATAAATTTCTCAAACTTTTCTTTAGAAGTCGCTTGTGCCAATGGATGTTTGCACGTTTGCACCCCAATTTTGGCATCGGATTAGCGAGCTTTTTATCGCGAAGAAGCCGCGCTAAAGGAGGTAAAAAGGATCAAGTTTACAATGGTCCGGTGCAAGAATGGCTATTTCAATTTGTAAAGGAACAAGAAGCCTCAGGGCCGCCGCAAGATTACTATCTTTTTGGTCATCGTCATTTACCCTTGGTGCTACCTGTCGGAACAGCCAAATATTTCAATACTGGCGATTGGTTGAAGTATTATTCTTTCGCCGTTTTTGACACCAAGGAGTTGCATTTAATGAAATGGGAAAATGGTCAAATTATTCCCTATGAAAGCTAAAAAACTGCTGGCAACTTGGACTGCTGTTTCCCCTACAGCACTCCCAGAGGTTGCCCAACAAATTTGGTCGCTTCTTACACCACAAGCATTCGTTGCCGTTGAAGGCGAAATGGGTGCAGGTAAAACCACCACGATCGCTGCCCTGATTCAAAAAGCACAAATTGAACATTTTGAAGGGTCACCTACCTTCGCAATTGTTCAAGCTTATGATAGCCCCGTCAAAGACAAAATTTATCACCTTGATTGCTACCGAATTGAAAATGAAGCCGAATTGATCAATTTAGGCCTCGAAGAATTATTTGATGAAAGCGCATACTTTTTTGTCGAGTGGTCAGAAAAAATCAAGCAAATACTTCCTTTTCAGCACTTTTGGCTGTATATTCGTACGAATCCGGACCTGAGTAGAACCCTAGAACTTTATCATGACAACTGATCAAAACATATTAAAAACACTCATTCAACAGGGTGGTTTGCTTCCCAAAGAAGATTTATTAGAAGTCAGAAAAAAGAAAGGTGATTTATTGATTGGAATTCCAAAAGAAACCTCTTTTCAAGAACGTAGGGTTGCCTTGGTACCCGAAGCAGTATCCTTACTTATTGCAAATGGGCACCAAGTATTGGTTGAAACGGAGGCCGGAAAAGGATCCAATTTCTCTGACAACGAATACAGTGAAGCCGGCGCGCAAATCATCTATGATCGCAAAGGCGTATATCAAGCCGACATCATTTTAAAAGTCGCTCCCCCTTCCGAAGAAGAAATTAGCTTTATGCCAGGTAATCAGACATTTATATCGGCACTTCAGCTTTCAACACAACCCAAGGAGATCTTGCAATTGCTCAGTGCAAAAAAAATCACGGCCATTGCCTGGGACTACATCCGCGACGAAGAAGGTGTCTTCTCGATTGTGCGCACCATGAGTGAAATTGCCGGCACCACCTCCATCTTGGTTGCTGGTGAGCTGCTATCTTCTTTCTCCCAGGGTAAAGGGCTCATGCTCGGTGGCATCGCAGGCGTCCAACCCACAGAAATTGTCGTTATTGGTGCCGGAACAGTGGGTGAATTTGCAACGCGCTCCGCTCTTGGGCTCGGCGCTTCTGTCAAAGTATTTGACAACTCACTTTCTAGACTCAGACGCCTACAAAACGATTTAGGAGTTCGCGTACACACTTCTATTTTACAACCTAAAGTACTTGCCAAAGCCATCAGAAGAGCAGATGTCGTCATTGGTGCCCTACGTTCAAATATTGGACGCACACCGTGTGTTGTCAGTGAAGAAATGATTGCACAAATGAAAACAGGATCTGTTGTCCTCGACGTTAGTATTGACCAAGGTGGTTGTTTTGAAACATCCAGAATTACCAATCATAGTGAACCTACCTTTGAAAAACACGGCGTAACACATTATTGTGTGCCAAATATTGCTTCCCGTGTTTCAAGGACTGCTTCTTTTGCCCTCTCAAATACTTTATCTCCCCTCCTACTTGAAATGGGAGATCGCGGCGGTGTTGCTGATCTCATTCGCACCCACGCTGGCTTCAGAAACGGGGTTTATATGTTTAGGGGAATCCTAACCAATGAGGTTTTGGGCAAGGTTTTCGATTTACAATACAAGGATATCAACCTTATTTTGCCAGGTATTTAATGCAAGAACTGACGCCACTAAGTCTGCCTCCTGCACCACTCAAAATACAGCGCCAAGCCGATCAAAAGCTTTTTGTACAGTGTCTGATCAGGCGTAAATTCCTGGTATTAACGCCAGAAGAGTGGGTCAGGCAACACCTGATTGCTTATTTACATTTTCAGTCCAGGTTTCCGCTTGAGAAAATAAGTGTGGAAAAGCAAATCAAGTTTGACGGGTTTACCAAACGTTGGGATATTGTGGTCTATGACCAAGCTTTTAACCCGCTGCTGCTCATTGAATGCAAAGCTCCTCAGATTCCGCTTTCTGACGCTGTCTTTCAGCAAGTAGCGGTTTATCAACGCAATATCCAAGCACCTTTCATTGCCCTGAGCAACGGTATATCACATTTAATTTATGCATTGAATAAGGATCAAGGCACCTTAGATCTTTGTGAAGATTTTCCGAATGCCCTTAATTTTGAAAGAAATTGAGCGCTCCAGTTTTCATCTGGTTGTAAGCCCTTGATAAATAAGCCAATTGTATTCTAAACAAATCAAAAGCAGCCTCGGTCTCGGGACTTATATCTTGTTGCTTCATTTTGAGTTGTAATTTCATGAACATCGCATGGAGCAGCGCTTCGACATCTTGACGCTGACTCATGTTTGAGCGTTTCTTAAACTCTATAAGATCAGGCTGTGCTTGCTCACAAAGTGTTTTGTATTTTTCGTCATTGACAATCGTAAGCAAGGTATTGTGCAAGTAGACAAGCTCCATCAATATCTCCTCTACTTCTTCGATGTGTCCATCCTTCTGCAACCCACGACGTTGCATTTCATCGATTAATTTGACATACCATTCTTGATGTTTTGACAATTCATCGGAGGTTTTGGACCCTGGAATTAAGAGCTGGTTGTTGATCAGATCGAGATCGAAATTAAAGCTTCGGACCATTGCTTCTATTTGATAAATATAGAGCAAGTATTCTGCAACGTTGCTTTCTTTGAGTGCTATATTAGGCTGCATTATTGAAGATCCTTTTCGATTTCTTTTTGGTTTTCATTGAGAAAACTAATGAAGGCCTTAGTGACATCCATATTTTTGTTGATGTAATTGATCTGC
>JBIPMW010000241.1:0-2618 GCA_044376455.1 Crocinitomicaceae bacterium
ATCAGTAGAAGGTCAATTTGATGCATTTCACAGTATTTTTTTCCCCAAGTTTCAACTTTTTTATTGATGTCTTGCAGAGATTTAAGGGTCGCTTTTTCAATTTTTTGACCTTCTTGCTGCTGATAACGCATGAGATCGGACTGCATTTGTTGCGCTTTTTGTTGGACCATAGCCAATTCGTTTTGAGACAAAAGCCCTGCGCGCGCCTCTTGTTCTTTTTTAATGACAAAATCTTCGTAAGCCTTATTTCTTTTGGTCAATTCCGCTTCAAATGCACGCTGTTTCTTTTCTGCTTGCGCTTCTTCTCTTTTAAAATATTCAAAGTACTTTTTGATACTATCATTAGAGTAGTAGGCGATTTTTAACCCATCCAGGTCCTTGGCTTCAACTTTCGGAATTGATTTGGTGCTCGGTTTTTTTGTTTCGGTACAAGCACCGAGTAAAATAAAGGTTAATCCTAAAAAAAATAAGTTCTTTTTCATGTTATTGTTGAATTTGCTGTTGGACCTGAAGCCAACGTTCGCGCATTTTTATAAAATCTTGTAGGCACGCGGAGTAAAAACTAGATTGGAGCGCAGCTTCAAGTAAAGACAAGTCGGAAATCATATCAACCGGTACCTTAAACGACTGCTCGTATTCATCGAGCGTTATGCTTAAAATATACTTGTTGTTATATTGGTGGACTTGCACCAAAAAATGCTCATGGGGTATTTGCTTGATCAGGCGCATGCTGCAAATATAAGGTGTTTGTTTCTTAGCAAGTACGTGGAAATACCGAGCTTTTGCAATATTTTTTTACAAAAAGCATTGTATTTTTCATTTTTATTCTAATTTCGGAGCAAGAACTTGAAGTATTTACCTAATTCTGCGTCGTTTAATTTCTTCTATGACTAGTATTTTTGTTGCCAAACTCGACTTTGGCGTTACAAATCAAGAGCTTCGACAACTATTCGAAGCCTACGGAACCGTTCTCAAAGCCACTATCGCTACAGACCGTGAAACAGGCAAGCCCCGTGGGTTCGCCTTTGTTGAAATGGCTGACAAACAAGAAGCTTTAGCCGCGATTGATGGTCTGGATGGCCATGTCATCAATGGCCGAGCACTGGCTGTCAAAGAAGCCGAGCAGCGCAGCAATGACCGCCCTGCACCTAGAACTGCGCCTCCAGCAAGTTCTTCAGAATCAGCAACACGAACAGAAAGTTTTAGAGCACCGATTGAGCCTATTTCAGAAATAGGTACATCAGGCTTTAGTTCTCCAAAGCTTGAGCCACGCAAAAAAAGCAAAGACAAAGACAGAAAAGCCGGTGACGACGACAACCGTAGTAAGAAGCCGAAAATGGATGCTTACAAAAAGAGCGGGAAAAATACCCGTTTTTTTGACGACGACGACGACCTCGACGACGAATTATTCAATTACAAGAAGTCAGATGACGACGACGACTTCTTTGATGACGACGACGACAACGAAATCTAGTTCAACTTAAGCATTTGTTTCGGGGATTACTTTTAACTTTGTCCCCCATGGATTTTTCTTACGCCGCTCAGCTCAAACATCCTGTATTCAAGGTTCTTGCTCAATATGCAGCAAAAGAGAACATTGAAGTCTATGTTATTGGTGGTTGGGTACGAGACCTCCTCCTTGAAATACCATGCAAAGACATCGATATTCTTGTAATCGGTGATGGGCCTGCGGTAGCCAATGCCGTAGCACATATTTTAAAAGTCAAAAAAGTCAGCGTATTCAAGAATTACGGCACTGCTCATTTCCGATATAAAGACCTAGATGTCGAATTTGTAGGTGCAAGAAAAGAATCCTATCAAGCAGATTCACGGAAGCCATTTACGGAAAGCGGCACGCTCCAAGACGATCAAAACCGCCGCGATTTCACGATCAACTCGATGGCCATCAGTCTCAATCACGCCAATTTTGGTCAACTCATCGATCCATTCAATGGCTTGTCTGATCTTGAAAATGGCATCATCCGAACGCCGCTAGACCCCATCGTAACCTACAGCGATGACCCGCTGCGCATGCTCAGGGCTATTCGTTTTGCCACCCGACTCGATTTTAAAATCGAACGCAGTAGTCTTGAAGCCATGACTCAGCTTTCGGCAAGACTCAGTATCATATCTCAAGAGCGCATCACCGATGAACTCAACAAAATGATCTTGACCACTACCCCTTCTAGGGCCTTCAAATTATTACAGGTCACCACTTTACTCGAGCAGTTTTTTCCGGAAATGACCGCCCTACAAGGCGTCGAGACCAAAGATGGCAAAGCGCACAAAGACAACTTCTTTCATACCTTAGAAGTGCTCGACAACATCTCACAACACACCTCCGACCTTTGGCTCAGGTGGGCGGCAATTCTACACGACATCGCCAAACCACCAACCAAACGATTTGACAAAGTTGTTGGCTGGACTTTTCACGGCCACGAAGAATTAGGTGCTAAAATGGTGCCCCGAATTTTTAAAAGATTGCGGCTGCCACTGGACCATCAAATGAAATACGTCCAAAAACTAGTGCGTTTGCATTTAAGACCAATCGCTTTAGTGAAAGGATCCGTAACAGATGCCGCCATCCGCCGCTTGCTAAATGAAGCCGGTGACGACAT
>JBIPMW010000342.1:0-2783 GCA_044376455.1 Crocinitomicaceae bacterium
AAACTATTTGAGTTAACTCTTGTAAACTAGGAGGATTTTCTTTTCTGTCATTCCAAGTGCGAATGATAGTGTCTTTTTGTTCTTGAGTTAATTCTATTTCGGTCATAGGTCTACTTCTCCATTAGCCAAAGATTGTTTGGCTTTTCTTATTATTGATTTTTGGATATTCTTGAGCTGTTTATTGTAAGCGCTCTTAGCTTCCTTGTCGTATTTGAACTTTAAAATCTTACAAACTTGCTCTTCTGTTTTGTGATTGATATATAATAGTTCATACACTTTCCACTCTACTGGCTTTAAAATCTGCTTCATCTTTTCGTGCAAATTTTGAGTCGCCTTTTGAATATCTGAGTTAATACAGACTTGATTATTTATTTCGTAAGAGTGATCTTCTATAGACACAGCCATTTTTAAGTCGTAAGCATTTTTTTTGGTCTTTGTCCAATTATTAAACATTGGGCAACCCTGATCTTGTTTTCCGTAGATGCGGCACTCACTCTCTCCCAAAGCTGCGGCGCATTTTAGACAAGGCCGAGCATAATTTCCGTAGTTGTTTCTTATTAAGTTTTTAATTTGATTGGATATGATTCTATTAATCCAAGGAAGCATGGGTTTCTTCTCGTCATAAAGGTTCCATTTTTTATAAATATGGAATCTTATAATTTGAGACACGTCCTCGAAATCAATCCAGTTAAGCGTTGACAAGGTCCACTTATTCTTACGCTTTAAGATTTCAGTGTTAATTAAATTGATGCAAGCTTCAAATTTTATTTTATTCTTCTTCATTCATGGATTGGCGAGATGGGTAAAAACCCGCTTCTCGCTTAAAAGACTCCAAAGCTTCTTGCTTATTGAACCCTTGAGCTTGGGAGCCTGAGCTGCTTTCACTTTCTCCATTATAAGTTCCCATCAAATTTTGCATTTTTGATCCTTTGTTGGGCTTTACATCAATTTCAAAGTCTAATTTTGAAATGTCGGGCACTCTTTCTGTTGAGATTTCTTCTTCCTCGTCTGCTGGTGTAATCTTAGGCGTATTCTTTATGACTTTTGGAGCTACTGTAGCTACAATAGAAAAGCTGGAGGCGCAAGCAGAACAAAACTTCGGTTTATTGAAAGAATATTCAGTGCCAGAACCACACTTTTGACAATAGATCTTCATATTAAGGATTATACACTATATGCCTAAAAAAACCACTAAAAGTTTTAAATTTAAGACAGATAAGGGCGTAGAGTATTCTGTTAGTAAAATCAAAATTCCCTCCATAGACAGGGCAGAGGGGCTTTGTGATTCTCCTGATAATGAATGTCCTCAGATATTGATAGAAGCATCTCTCTTGCCTCGTAGAGAAATGGCTGTTACTATTGAGGAGTTCGCTCATGCGTTTTTTTGGGATAAATCAGAGAAGAATGTGCGTAAGTTTGCAGCAGTTTTAACAAAATATTTATACGCGAACGGTTGGAGAAAGAGCTTTTAGCTTCTTTACCATGAATTTGACTAGATCGCTTCTCTTGATATCGTCTTCGGTGAAATGGAAAGAGTAAATTCCCTTTTCTTTGCTCTCATCATCACCAAAAATAGCTTGCAACTTCTCAAAGCCGCCTGACTTACCATAAGCCAAATCAGATTGGTCAGGATCAGCAAGAATAAAACACTTACTGAACTCTCCAACTCTTGTCATAAGGGTAACTATTTCTTTTTGAGTGCAATTTTGAGCCTCATCAAGAATAATAGCCTTGCAGTTCCAGCTCATGCCGCGCACGAATGACAAAGGATGGCTCTGAAGTCGGCCTTGATTGTTGAGAGCTTCAATGTATTGTTTAGATAGCAACTCTTCTAGCTTATCAGCAAAGGGGAGATTATAATATTTTAGCTTTTCATCTGCATCTCCGGGCAGGAAGCCAATTTTGCTGTCGCTGCTCTCTACAGGAGATCTAATATACATAATATCACTAACTCTCTTGTCTTTAATCAATTGAAGAGCGCAGTAGATGCTCAATAATGTCTTGGACGATCCGGCGGGGCCGCTAATAAACATCATCTTTACGTCCTTATTCAGGGCAATATCAATAAATGCTTTTTGCTTTTCTGTCCAATTGAGTTCTCTGATCTTGATTTCTTCCTTGAACTTGTCGCGCTGAAGAATTTTTGGGGACTTATCTTGTTTTGACATTAGCTATATTATATGTATAAAAAAGAAAAACCCCTAAGTTTTTAAACCTAGGGGTTGATTTAACTTAATTGTCTTAAATTAGAAGGACCAACGAATACCGCCAGCGCCAACTACCTCGCCATCCAACTCCTTGCGAGCAAAGTTAAATGTAGAGACATCAAAGTCATTCTTGATGTAAGTAACCTCTGCAAATGCAGTAAGGTGATCAAAGAATGTGCGGCTCACTCCAAGCTTAGCAACGGCATTAGCAGAATCACTTAGCTTAATGTACTCTAGCGCAGGAGTTACAGTAAACCAGCCAAATACGCTGGTTGGGCGTTCGAGGCCGACGCCATATCCATATTGTTCTAGATTAATATCATATACACCCTTTACATAAGGAGTAAATACAATATTAGATAGAGCAATCTTGATATTTGCTTCTGTTGAGTTTGGGATATTTGGATCGCCAGCTTGGTGACGAATGACAGCCCCGTCTGTGCGCAAAACTAGACCTTCAAAAATTTGAAAGCCCTTTCCTACATTGAAAGCCCAGTGGCTCTCATCGAGATTCTCGCTAACTGGGAGAATCGTGCCAGACACTCCTACATCAACGCCATAGTATGTCGAGCCTAG
>JBIPMW010000229.1:0-2781 GCA_044376455.1 Crocinitomicaceae bacterium
AGTCGAGTACGAGTATCCCAAAGGATTTGAAAAACTGATCAGGACTGACATCCTTGAGGCTTTCTCTATTAAAGATTGCTATATTGCCTGTATTGATAAAGGTTTAAAAGGAAAAGACGCCATTGATCTTTCAATCGCTAACCACTTCGAGGCAATTGAAGCCTCTGCTACAGACCTCGACCACGCCCTGAGTCTGCAACAACTCTTGCAAGACCACATCGAACACCGCATCAAGCACTATACAAAGTGCATATCCAAGTGCACTGACAACTATTTTAAATATTTGCTAGAAACCTATAATCGTCAGCTTAGCCAGAAAATTAGGCTCAATATTGAAGATTAGTGCTTTTCTCGTAATTTTAGGAGCATGAAGTACGTACTGATCCTCTTTTTTTCATTTGTTCTTGGTTTTCAAAGTAAGGCCCAAGCCCAACTTAAGGCCTACCTCGACACCAAGCAATTTCACGCACCTGGCATTGGTTCTTATCTTGAAATTTACATCGAATTTGCGGGCTATACTATTCAATTTCAGCCTTGCACAGGCGGTACAAAAGCCACGGTTTTAGTAGATATCGAACTCAAAGATTCACTACAACAATCTGTTTTCAAAGACCTTTACACCCTTGACTCTCCTATTTCCTCGGACTCCTCTCAAAATAATTTCATCGAAATCCTGCGCACACCCGTCAAACCAGGAAATTATTTTCTTCAGGTTTATCTAGAAGATATCAATAGACCTAAAAGCAGTATCAAAGGGGTTATTCCGATAGAAATTGTAGCGCTTGATCAACAACTTGCCTTTTCAAGTGTCGAAATCGTTGACTTAGCTTTCAAATCTGAGGAAGAATCAAGGTTTGTCAAGTCGGGCTATTACATGCTGCCTTTACTTTCCAACTACTTCAATCAAGAGATGTCTTCTTTGCCGTTTTACGCTGAATTATATGGCGCTACAGGCCCCATCTTACTTGAACGTAAAGTCGTAGACACCAAAACCAATCAAAATTTTACCTTGCTGCAACGTAAAGATACTTTGACCGCGTCCACTGTCCTACCCATCCTTCAAGAAATTAATTTAGCAGAACTACCTACCGGATCATACCAATTACAAATCATTGCAACAGACTTAAACAAAAAGCAAGCGGCAACTCAAACCTACGATTTTGAGCGCAACAACGACATCGAAACTGCCTTTGATTTTGCCTCTATGCTCCTTGACCCCTCGTTTCAAGCTTCGATTCATACAGATAGCATTGCCTATTTCTTTGAAAGCCTGATCCCAATTGCAAAACCTGGTGAAATCAGAACCATCATTGATGTACTAAAATCGAAAGACACTACTGCTATGCGCAAACACTTGCAGGCTTTTTGGTATCAAACGGCAGGTAACAAAGCTTACGAAAAATGGATTCAGTATCGTGAGCAAGTGCGTTCGGTCGAAAAATACTACGCCAACAATTACATGGAAGGATTTGAAACGGATCGCGGAAGGGTTTACCTCAAGTATGGCCAGCCTAATTCTGTGGTCGTTAAAGAATCCTCGCCTAGTGAATATCCCTATGAAATTTGGGTATATGACAAAATCGGTATATACAGCAACAAGCGTTTTATTTTTTACAATCCAGATTTGGTTTCCAATAATCACCGTCTGTTACATTCGGACATGATTGGTGAACTTAGGAACCCCGCTTGGCAGCAAATCTTGTCGAAAAGGAATACGGTAAACGGAACAGTAGACGATCCGAATATGATGAATGTCAAACACTTTGGCTGTAATTCTGCCGATTTTTACCGTCAATATTAGCCCTGATGTCAAACGCCATCGTCATCCTCAATTACAACGGCCGGCAGCACTTACAAACCTATTTGCCATCGGTAGTAGAAAATAGTGCAGGTTGGCAAATATTCGTGACCGACAACGCGAGCACCGACGACTCTATTTCTTTTCTAGAAAAGTACTATCCTCAGATTCAACGCATTATTTTGCCGCAAAACTATGGTTTTGCAGAAGGCTATAACCAAGCGCTCCAACAACTCAAAGGTCAATTTGACCTTTATTTCATTCTCAATAGCGATGTTCGCCTCAGCCCCAATTGGGATACCCCGCTGCTGGATTTCATCGAAGTAAATCCCGATGTAGCTGCCGTACAACCGCAAGTATTATCGGATCGAGACCACACTCTTTTTGAACATGCTGGCGCTGCAGGTGGCTACCTCGATTCTTTTTATTTTCCGTTTTGCCGTGGTCGCTTATTTGAAACTGTGGAAACAAATCAGGGTCAATACAACAGCATCCAAGAAGTAACTTGGGTTTCGGGAGCAGCCATGCTGATTCGGGCTCAAGATTTCCACGCGGAAGCAGGTTTTGATCCCGCTTTTTTTGCACACATGGAAGAAATTGACCTCTGTTTGCGCCTTGGCAATAAAGGTAGAAAACTCTACTGCATTCCTTCCTCGACTGTCTATCATTTAGGTGGTGGCACTTTAGCCTACGATAACCCTCGCAAATTATTTCTAAACTTTAGAAATAGCCTCTGGATGTTGGTTAAAAATCAGCAGCGCTACCTTTTATTGGTGCTTTTTATCCGGATGGCACTCGATGGAATTGCTGCTATTCAATTCTTACTCAAAGGCAAACCGCAATTGACTTGGCAAGTATTTCTAGCGCATATGGCGCTATACCGACATTTTGGAAGAAATTACCGCTTGCGCACAGTGACTCTACAGAAGCGTTATCAATACCATGGCTTGATCATATGGGATTATTTCGGCAAACAAATCAAA
>JBIPMW010000255.1:0-2776 GCA_044376455.1 Crocinitomicaceae bacterium
TAAGAGGAATCCCCCACATCATAGTTAGCCCTTCTTTCCTCACCCTTCCAAAAGGATAGGATAGGCTTCTGCCGTATTCAGCATCGGGAACACCAGTATCCTCAATTTTTCCTTTTTGTTGGGTAGGAGGTTTAGGAGCAAATAGAGATAATAATAGGTTAGCTCCGATTCCTATCGCTACGGGAATGAGAAAATTAGCCACGGCTTTTTAAAAGATAGTATTTTCTCTATTCTAATAGGTTGAGCAGGGGTTGAACCTGCCTAAGACGAATTATGAGTTCGTTGCCTCAACCGCTCGGCCATCAACCCTTGATTTGTTTTGGGGAAAATAAAGCAGGAGATATATTTAAAAAATTGGCTAATTTTTGAATGTAGATAGGAGTTAACTCTTGTAGTCCATCAAAAATATCATCCAGGGCTGACTTGCTTTCAAAAATAGATAGCAAATCTTGCTTTTGTAGGTTTCTTTCCTCTAATATGAATTTCAACAATTCAAGTCCATAAATATCAGGTATTGGCTCTTGATTTTCCTCATACTCATAATTTTCTTCATACTCATAAATCAAAGTTCCTAAAACATTTAAATACTCCCTTTCTTCTGTTGTCAATTGAATTTTATCTAATATGATTTTATCTAAAAAAGAACTGATAACTCTTTCCGTGTTTTCTAGCTTTTCCTTGTCGTAAATAGGACGAGGAGGGTATTGTTTTAATAATTCTAAGTATTTATTTGTATCAAACATAGTGTGACTGTAATCGCTGTAACTTTTTATCATAGGTCAAGTCTTTGATTTTGTCAATATGTTTGATTTTAAGTGGGTTAGGCTGGATTTGCACCAGCGTGGAATTAAATCTACAGATTTACAGTCTGTCGCCTTCGACTACTCGGCCACCAACCCTTGTTTAAATTTATCTTACTATAATTCTTAATGCTTGTCAATCATATTGGTTTTTGATTTTCTTGATTCTTTTGAGATTCTTGCAAATTAAGAAGTTGAAGCATTGCTTCTCCTGCGTCTTTACGCGCCATGCTACAAGTCCAGAGTCTTTGTTGATTGCGCTTGATAATGATAATTTCTGTATTAGAAACTAAACAAACTAAATCATTTTTCTGTTTTATTAGCTGATTAATAGCTTCTATTCGTTGCTCCTGTTCTAGTTGGGAAACGGGTTGAGGGTTTTCTCCATACTCTTGTGTGGAGAAAACAACAGCTAACATAAAACTTTTTGTTTCTTTAAACTGAAAACGAATAATCTGCCAACTAAATTCACCATCAGGCTCTAATTCTCGATTCCAAATATTTAGAAACCTTTCTAAATAACCTTCTAATCCTTTTTGAGTTTGACGGTTTTTATTAATATCACTGAAAAGTCCTTGACGCTGTTGAGGATAGTTTTCAACAGGTTTTACTGACTCACTATCTTGAATAGAGTAAGAATGACAAGAATTAAATGGAAACATAAAAGGCCTATTGGTTGCTATCAAGATATTAGGAAAGTTTAATAATTTGTTACAGATTAACTATATTAGATTTATTCTCTGTAAAAATTAAGATCACACCAAAAAGAATCTTTCCAAAAATTTATCAATTGTATATTTTTTCGGCTATTAATTTTCGCCAAAGACGAAAATTCTCAAAAAAATTATACCATCCAAAAGGAACATCTTTTCTAAGGGTAGTCCAAATAATAGGTAAATAGCTGTTGATAGGTTTATAAAGTTTGTTACAAACATAAATATAAAAACCAAGAGACAAAGTGTAAAACAACCCTTTGGTGATTAACATAAATCCCCACACAGAAATTAAAAACAAATTCAAGATTAAGGCTATCGGTTTTATTTTCATTTTTGACCTTTAATAGATTTTAAAGTTATTACTATGCTAGTTACACAAAAAACCCAAACATACCAAAATTTAAAAAGCAATTCTGTTTCTGTTAAATGTAAATGAATGAATCTAATACCGAAAATTATACAAGTATTAAAACTCATGACAGCAATCAAAAGGTAATAGTTTATTTGTTTAGTCTTTTTCATGTCTTAATAGTCTTGACTTTATTTAAATCCTACCACTTGTTTTACATTTAGTTTTTGAAAAGTTAATCCTAAACAAAATGCAAACCAAAGCCAAATATACCAAAACCTGAGAAACAACTCCGACCATGTTAGCTGTAAGTTGTTAAGTCTTATGGCAGTAAATACACAGGTAAAAATAATTAAATTTACAGCCACTAATAAATAAGGTTTTTTCTGTTTTTTAGACTTCATTTTAGTTTAATCTTTTTAGGTGTTCTATGTTACTTTACTACAATTAAAGTTATTTGTCTATAACTTTGATAAAAAAATAAATTAGATTTACTTTTTCCGATGTCAGTGTTTTGATTTTCATTAAGATTTCTATTAATTTATCCTTAAGTTCTTTTTTAGTGGGTTCTGTGTCACTTGGTTGATAGATGAAAGTTTTGGCACTCCCATCTTGTTCTATTTTAGTCAAAGTGTATTTTTCCATGATCATAGTGCCTTTTTTTATGTGTAGGTTTATCTTAATACTTGCAATCTACTTAACAAGTCAAGCCGATTGTTACAAAATACCATGATTAAGCGATAAATAGCCTTTACCCTGTCTTGCAATCTACTTAACAAGTCAGGCCGATTGTTACCCAGTCTCCCAGAGTGTAAGCTGCGTATAGCCTGCGTTGACTGTTTGCGCGGGTTGCGAGTGGATCGACCTTTTCCTTGTTTTTTTCTTGGGTGTCACTGGCTCGGAGGTCAAAA
>JBIPMW010000230.1:0-2774 GCA_044376455.1 Crocinitomicaceae bacterium
TGCCAAAGGACCTGAACACCTTTTTCTTTGATTTGCGACAAGCCAGCCCACAAACTTTCGTTGAGCGTGAGCGCCCCTAAGCTACCCCCAATGACTAAAATGGTTGGTTTTGTGGCATCCAAACCAAAAAAAGCAGCAGCTTCTGTTTTTAAAGGAGAGAGATCTGTTGCCAAATTGGATCGAACAGGATTACCTGTATATTGGACTTTCTCTTTTGGAAAAAAGCGATCCATTCCTGGATATGCAACACAAATTGCCTTGGCTTTTTTGGCTAAAATTTTATTGGTTTTACCCGGAAATGAGTTCTGTTCCTGAAGCAGCGTTGGGATATTTAAAAGTTGTGCCATTTGCAAAGTAGGGCCGCTGGCATAACCACCTACTCCTATGACCAACTCAGGTTTAAATTTTCGAATGACATTCAATACCAAGTAAAAACTCCTTGCTAATTTAAAAGGCAAAAGCAAATTCTTCCAAGTTAATTTGCGCTGTAAACCAGCAATTGGAAGGCCAACGATTTCGTATCCAGCCTGTGGAATTTTTTCCATTTCCATGCGATCGCGCGCTCCTATAAACAAGATGACCGCGTTTGGATTTCTTTTTTTTATTTCATCCGCAATGGCTAAAGCAGGGAAAATATGCCCGCCTGTTCCACCTCCAGAAATGATTACCCGATTTATCATCATCCAAGCTGTTCTTCAAATTTTTCTTCTTTACCAGCCGCCTTTAATTCTTTGGCAAAAGATTGTACTACACCGATAGAAATACATGCCATTACTAGCGCTGAACCACCCATTGCTAAAAAAGGCATGTTCTGACCAGTAACTGGAAATACACCCGTACAAACCAACATATTGATACTGGCTTGCGTCAGCAAATGAATACCGATACCCATACAGACATAACTCTGGAAAAGATCACTCGTTTTCAGTGAAATTCTAATCATGCGATAGAGTAAAATCAGGTATAAAAAAACCAACACCAAGGCCGCACCAGAGCCAAACTCTTCTACAAAAGTGGCATAGTAAAAATCTGCATAGGCTTCCGGTAAAAACTCTTTGAGCTTACCATCACCAACTCCTTGACCAAAAACAGATCCTACTGAAATCGCTAATTTGGCATTGTTTGCTTGCTGATTGGCCTGCAGACTTTCTACACTTTGATTGGTCGCATCGACTCTATTGTTGATGCGGTTCATCCAGGTATCGTAACGCGGTAAAATATTGGCTTCAGGAAAGCTCAAGTGTGCACCAACTACCATAAGTGCCAGACCTAAGCCTATTGCACCCATGGTAAGTAATTTTAAAATAGGCACCCTGCCAATAAACAACATGATCATGCTCAACATAAAAAGCATGGCAGCAGTTGAGAAGTTGTCTTTTAGAATTAATAAACAAGTAACGCCGATTGGAATCAAAAGTGGTAAAATCCCTTCTTTCCAGTTATCAAATTTTTGCTGTTTGCGCACCAACAACTTACTCAAATAGATGATCAAAGCCAGCTTTGCAAAATCTGAAGATTGAAAGGTAAGATTCACAAAAGGAATGCGGATCCAGCGGCCTGCACCATTCACTTCTGCACCAAAAAACCAGGTAAACAATAGTAAGGCCAGGCCAATATAATAGGCAAACTTGGCTAACTGACTGATATACTTTGCCGGGACCCTATGTATGACGAACATTGCGCCAAAGCCAAGCACGACATATACCAAATGCTTGAACAAATAAAGAAAAGGAGATCCGCCTTCAATTTTGATCAAAATAGGCACAAAGCTGTATACCGTTACCAATGAAAAAGCCATCATCAGTAAGGTAATGATCCAAATAACAGGATCGCCTTTGAGGTATTTCAGATAAGATCTCATGAATTCTTTTTAAAGCATGCGCACTGCTTGTTTGAATTGCTGACCACGATCTTCGTAGCTTTCAAATAAATCAAAACTGGCACAAGCCGGAGAAAGCAGCACAGTTTCATCTTTCTGAGCCAAACGATAGCCGTAAGCCACTGCTTCTGTTGCAGACTTTGCTTCAACAATGATTTCTACTTTGTCTTGGAAAGCCTCTAATATCTTTTGATTATCGACACCCAAACAAATGATGGCCTTCACTTTTTGAGCCACCAATTCATACAATTCGGAATAGTCGTTGCCCTTATCGACACCACCCACAATCCAGACGGTTGGCTTGTCCATAGACTCCAATGCAAACCAAGCTGCATTGATGTTGGTAGCTTTTGAATCGTTGATAAATTCAATTCCGTTGACTTTTGCCACGAACTCCATGCGGTGCTCGACATTGACAAAGTCTTCAAGACTTTCGCGCACAAGTTCTGTGCGGATTTCTACTAGTCTAGCTGCAATTCCTGCAGCTAAAGCATTTTGGGTATTGTGTTTACCCTTAAGCGCTAATTCGTGAATAGACATGGTAAGTTGTTGTTTGTTTATGTTGATGTTGAGTTGTTCTAAGGTGGCATAAGCTCCTTCTTCAATGGTTTGTTTCATTGAAAAAGGCCTGAGTTGTACTTGCGTACTACTCTTTTGAAGCTGAGCTGCGATGATCGGATCATCGGCATTGTAAATGAAATAATCTGCTGCAGTTTGATTTTGTAGAATGCGAAATTTAGCATCCACATAGTTTTGCAATTCATAGTGATACCTATCGAGGTGATCTGGTGTAATGTTGGTTAAAATAGCAATGTCCGCTTTGAAGTCGAACATGTCGTCGAGCTGAAAAGAACTCAACTCCAACACATAAAAATCAAAGTTTTCGGTAGCTACT
>JBIPMW010000280.1:0-2772 GCA_044376455.1 Crocinitomicaceae bacterium
ATTATCCACCACGCCAAGAATTTCCATCAGGGTTTTGCCCTTGATTTTTGTTTCCAGTTCCTCTTTTTCCTTGGCTGTGCGTTTGCGAAAATTGTCGAAATCGGCCGCTAGAGTGATATAGCGTTTCTTGTAGGCATCAACCTGTTGGGTTTGTTCCTCTAAATCCTGTTTGAGATTGTCGATTTCCTCTTGTAGAGCATCGATATTCATTCCGCCTAGAAGGGAAAATTCCTCGCTAGAGGCTGCCTGGTTCGTCACCGTTTTGGCTTCATCGGTGACACTGGCTTCCGATTCGGTTGTAAGGGATTCAGGGGAATTAGGAAAGGATTCTTGGTTTTCGTCGAAAATTGCTGAGTTATTCGGTTCTGCACTCATAGTATACAATTTTAGTGGGTAATTTGGCAATATATGACCATTCACTGCTAATTTTGGTCTTTAAGTACCAGCTAATAATCAAGGTTTAACCTTTAATGTAACATTTTGTGGACAAGATGCGTAACTGGATATAAGCGACCCCGATAGATAATCGGTGATCTAGAAAAATTTTTGCTAGAATGCAATTTTCTCAGTAAAATTGGGAACATTTAAGGGTAGTGGAGAGGTTAAGAATCGTCTATGACATTTTCTTCCAAGAAAACCCGTGCCGTTGCCCTACGTAATTACTTTTCCCCCTTTGGTAACAAGTTGGTGCAGTCGGGATATATCGGTGCCGACCAGATGCAACAGGCCCTAGTGGAAACACGGAAATCGGGACGATCGCTAGTAGAAATATTACAACAACTAACCGGGCGCCCTTTGCCCTTGGATTTACAGCGACAGTATAAGAAAAACCAGTTATTTGAACTAAAAATTCTCTACGGAGTCCAATCGCTCGACCCCGAATTAACCGATGTGGATGGACTGGAAATAGCCCGATTGATCGATTCTTTGATTCCGATCGATCTTTGTCGTCGCTATCGTCTCATCCCCCTGCGAAAGATCGAAGGGGAGCCGGCTGCGATTTTGATAGCCATGGTCGATCCCGACAACCTCGAGGCTTCCGACGATATTAATCGTATCCTCCGCCCCAGGGATTTAGGTTTACAGCGTTTGGTGATTACCAGCGAAGATTATGAAAGATTACTGGAAAAATTCCACTCGGCTCAATCGGAACTAGAACTGGAAAAAAGCCGACTGCAAAAAGAAAAAGAACTGGAAAAACTCTCGGATCTCACCGATATTGTCGGCAATGTTGATGTGGCCTCCGGGGGTGGTAACGATGAAGTGGCCGATGATCTCGGAGAAGGGGAAGCTAATCAAGCTCCCGTCATCAACCTGGTCAATAAAATTCTAGCTAAAGCCCTACGGGAAGGGAGTTCCGATATTCACATCGAACCCCAAGAAGAATTCCTGAAAATTCGCTTTCGCAAAGATGGAGTTCTTCATCCAGCTTTTGATCCACTGCCGAAAAAATTTACCCCGGCGGTAACTGCCCGTTTTAAAATCATGGCCGATCTCGATATCTCCGAACGTCGTCTTCCCCAAGATGGTAAAATTCGGCGGATGTATCAAGGGCGGAAAGTGGATTTTCGGGTTAATACCCTGCCGAGTCGCTACGGGGAAAAAGTCTGTTTACGGATTCTCGACAACTCGGCTACCCAGTTGGGTTTAGATAAACTAATCACCGACCAAAAGACCCTGCAAATCGTCCGAGACATGGCTAGTCGTCCCTTTGGTCTGTTGCTGGTGACAGGACCGACTGGTTCAGGGAAATCCACCAGTTTATACTCGGTGTTAGCGGAAAGAAATCACCCTGGAGTTAATATTAGTACCGCCGAAGACCCGATCGAGTATTCTCTACCAGGCATCACCCAGGTGCAGGTAATTCGGGAGAAAGGCATGGATTTCGCCTCGATTCTGCGGGCATTCATGCGACAAGACCCGGATATTATTCTGGTGGGAGAAACTAGGGACAAGGAAACGGCTAAAACAGCGATCGAGGCGGCCTTAACTGGTCACTTGGTCCTAACTACCCTACACACCAACGATGCCGCAGGTGCGATCGCTCGTCTCGATGAGATGGGGGTTGAACCGTTTATGATTTCTGGTTCTCTCTTGGGAGTCTTGGCCCAGCGTCTCATGCGGCGCGTCTGTACCGAGTGTCGAGTCACCTATCACCCCACCCAAGAGGAATTAGCCCGTTTTGGTCTTTCCGCCGCCAATGAACGGGAAGTGACCTTTTATAAGGCTAATACCCTAACCCTAGAGGAAATTCAACAGGCGCAAAAACAGGGTAATCTTTGTCCCAAATGTGGTGGCAGCGGTTATAAAGGTCGCGTCGGGGTCTATGAGGTAATGCAAAATAGTGAACGACTACAGCAGTTAATTAACCAAGGGGCAACCACCGATCGCATTAAGGAGACGGCCGTCGATGAGGGCATGGTGACACTCCTAGCCTACAGTTTAAATCTGGTGCGCGAGGGTTACACCACCCTGGAAGAAGTGGAACGGGTGACATTTACCGATTCTGGTCTGGAAGCGGAACTAAAAGCCAAACGGAAAAGCGGTTTAATCTGTCGTGGTTGTCGCGCCGAACTACAACCAGAATGGCTCGATTGTCCCTATTGTATGACACCGCGATTTAGTGACTAAGACAGTTTTTCAGTTATCAGTTATGAGATTTGAGTTTTAAGTAAGGAGTATTAAGTGAGTAGTTTTAAATAGCACTTTCCTAATGTCTTTTCACTGTTTACTGGTTACTGTTCACTGATTTTACCTTATAGATGGGGTTTA
>JBIPMW010000334.1:0-8955 GCA_044376455.1 Crocinitomicaceae bacterium
GCCAACCTGTTGTCAGGTCCATGGATATCTCCATGTGTGCGGTGCCTATCTCCGCTGGAGGCAATACTGAGTGAGGGATTCGATCCCTCGGCATCACGCCTGTTACTCAGTTGGTTGGGTAGCTGTTAGCAGCACACCAGTCCATGTGGACATCGTGTGCTTCCTTAGGCCAGTCGTGGTTCGCACATTGCTGTGCTGTTGCTTTGTCCAATTGGTGTACGGTTACTTGCGTACCGATACCAATGAGGACTGCAAAGCCACAGATGACTGGAGCTACGTTGGGGAATTGATAACGCATGGCGTTGAGTTGATGTGGGTTTGATGCTACGTTTAACGTCCAGCTTGACGTGTAATCCCGAGCTAATTCATCGGAATTAAACAGTCTTATCTGATCACAATCAGATCACTGTCCTATTTGAACCGTGTAGTAGCAAGGGGTTTGACCCTAAATAGCGCCCGAAATGTGTGGATTTACACATAAAACAGTAGGTAAATGTCCTTATTCCGTTCAAAAGAACAATAAGTAAACATACCTACGATTGTTTCATTAATTTCTTGGCGCAATATACTCTTATCCTCCTCGCTTATTGCTAGGTAAATTTCAAGGTACCCCACCTTTCTTTTTTTCTTCCCACAATCAATCTCGGAGGGAGTATTGGAGAAGGCTCAGGAAAATCATTTACCTTTTTGGTCCTATAAGGGGCCATTTCGAAGCAAAAAATTAAGTAATATTCAATCTTTGTGATGGTTTTACCTAGTTAGCCCAAGTTTTTACACAAAAAAGCCGAGGTGTTATCCTCGGCATATCAACTTATGTTCTTCTTAGCTTTAAAAAGTATTTCTTGCAGCTTCTGCAGCATTAATAGCTTTGGCATATTGCTCCCAATCGGGTTTTTGGCGGGCTAATTCCCCCCTGGAACCCTGAATAAAAGTACGTACTTCAATTGGACTGGCTCCCGAGTCAACCATTTCCTCTGCTTTGGCTTTAATTGCCTTTAAAGCAACAATTCGTTGGGCTCTATCGTTTGCTTCCATTGTAAAAAATTAGTTTTTGCCCTAATTGGACGTTAAACTTCAGCAATGTTCTTAGTCTATAGCATCTATTTTTCGCATAACACCACGTAAAATACAAATATCAAGAATTTAGTAAGCAAATAGTTTCTAATGGCGTTAGCACCGGCCGATTTTTACGCATATAGCCGTGCCACTGGAACTCCAGTCCCAGAAGATCCTGAAGAAAGGGCGCAGATGGCGCCTGCTGTACTTGAATTTCGCCGCAATCAACTCAAAGCCCCGCAACAAGAGTCAAATCTACTTGCCTCCATTGGTACAGCCGCCCTGGGCCTTGGTGCTTTAGCTGGTGGTGTGTTGGGCGCGCGTAATTTGATGCGTCGTGGAGCACAAATTCCTAAAGGTCCTAATAAATCTGCAACTGCTGGCGTCCGCCAAGGTGATCTTTCGGAAATGGCGCAGGGTGTGCGAGAAGCTGCAGCTGTACCTTTAAAATTTGCCGCTTCCGAACCTGCTCCTTCCAAAGTTGTTGCTCGTAGCGTCATGCCTACTGAGCAAGAATCTTTTGAAGTGTTCAATCGTCAATTACAACAAGCAATTCCAGAACCAACTGCGCAAGAAATTGATTTCAGCAACGCACCTTCCCGCTATACGCAAGGATCTCCACGTTTTGGGTACGGTAAAACATATCGTCCTGATCCAAAAGATATTAACGAAAGAATCCTTGGACCTGTATCCCAAGAACTTGCGGAAGCTCGTCGTGTAGACGCAACCCAACGCTTGCTTAACGCTGCCAAACAACGACAAGAAGATTTTGGTTTAACAAACCAGGCATTAGGTGCTTTGCAGTCAGGCGAAGACCAAATGACAGGACGCATCAAGAATGCGTTACAACGAAACGAAGATATTGATATTGGTCGTATTGATTTTGCAGAAGACCAAGTCAAAGTACGGCAAGGTATTCCATTAGAGCAGGCAACTCCTCCCCAAGCCGCTGGCTACGTACCAGACCATGCAATCAATACTGTTGCCGCTAGTATGCCAGATGGTTTGCCCTTGGATCAAGCTGAAGGTGGCGGACGGATTGACGCTTTAGTTGAACAAGGTAAACGTTACTTGCGCGCTCAGGAAGTTGATCTTGATTACGACTACACAACTGAGAACCTGGCGCAAACAAGACAAGTTAATGATCGAATTGCACGTGCAACAGCTTTAAAAAATACCGCCGAGCGCATCCTTCAACAAGAGGTAAGTGGACCTTCGTTAATTGACACGGCACGTGAGGTCTCAAGTAATCAACGCGCTCAACTCAACGCACAAGGCTTTGCAGGAGAAGCACTAGAACGTCAACTTCTCCAAAATATGCGCGGTAACTTCCCAGAAGGTCAGGCAGTAATGCAACCTTTAAAAGAACAAACTGCACGCATTAACCGTGTGGGAATGCCAAGTGAGATCTTGGTACGGGAAAACATTGGTTCTGTGGAGCCCCTGCGTCAAGGCGATCCAGAACGTGTAAGTAAACCAGCCTCACAACAAGCTGGTTATTCGGGTGGTATCCGTGGCATGGGACGCATTACCCGGGAAGACATTGAACCAGAAGGTGGTGGTTTAGGTGTTTATGGCTTAGAACCTAAATATGCTTCTGGCGCCGTGCGTAAACGTGGTGAGTTTGGTGAGTCTGAATATGGCGAGTTGGGATACGAATATTCTTCTGCTGCTGAACGTCGCCCTACCGAGTTGGTAAGTAAAACAGACTTAGAAAATTTACGTGATCCGTACTCAACGCTGTCCAACGAACAACTCGGAGAGTTGTCTATGTACGGCAACGAGACCGATGCCTACAATGCACAACGGCAACTTACCAAACGTGCATCGATAGATGTGTCAAGCAAATTGAGAACGCTACAATTATCAAATAAACCTAAGGAAGCAGAAGGTTTCCTTACTCGTTTCAAGCAAAACTTACTGTGATGACCAAAGAAAAAAAGAAAGATAAAAAATGGATTCAAGGCGCTGATATTAAAGAAGGCGCCTTCACTGCCAAAGCTAAGCGTAAAGGTATTACCTCTGCTCAGCTTCAAGAAAACGTATTGTCTGATCCAGATAAGTACGATGAGAAAACCGTCAAGCAAGCACGGCTGCGTCAAACCTTGGTAGGATTACACAAGAAGAAAAAAGAAAAACAAACTGAGGGTTAATGGCTAAAGATTCACGCCTGGACCTAGGCCGATATATTAATTACGCAAAAGACCCGTTTACAAAAAAACGGCAGCTTAACTTTGATGAGCTGTTTCAATCACAGGCCAGCGAAGGGCAATATCCCTGGAATCCATCGCGCTTTACACAAAGCGATCTATTGCGCAAGATGATGACGCGCAAGCTTCAACTTAATCCAGGTTTGAATTTTGTTGGAGAAACTGCAGAAGAGTACGAAGTCTTTGCCAATATAGGTAGATTTAAACGTGTTGAAGACTATGATTTTCAAAACGGCAGGGCATTAACGTCGCAACGCCCAGAAGATCAACCTGGCTATGACGCCCTTTGGTTGAGTGTTTACCAACTCAGTCCTACCATCCCTGGAGAAAAAAAAGCAAAAAATCCAATGCCACGTGCTTCTAACCCAGATCCCAAAGGCTTGCTCATGAAAGCAGCAGAGCGCCGCGTAGATAACGAAGTCAAGGGAAATACTTCTGTTGCGGAATTGCTTAGTAAATCAAAAACGCCTGGACATTCAGACGTAAGAAAGTTAAACGTAGGTTGAGTACAATAAAGAAAAGAATTTGACAATACAGTGAGATTAGCTGGCGTTGCTAAAGGGTTAACCAAGGCAGACCTTAAATCGGTTGCCGGTAGCGTTGGTGCTGGCAGTGCACTTGCTGGTGGTTTTGGTTTGATGGCAGGTGGGCCAGCCTTAGGTGTTGCATCTGCTGCAACTGATTTTGCCCTGGCCTATCCATTGACCCTGGCTGCAAGGGCTGCAAGACCTGGTAAATATCGGACCGTAATTAACGAAACCGGAAAACAAGTTACCGAACATGTTCCTTCAAGATTAGAAGGAGCAGCAAACTTAATTGGTTCTATTATTTCTCCTGTTGCTGCTGATCTTGTAATGGGTGGCGGGATGGCACGACAAGTAGAACCTACGGCCATGTCACAAGATCAAACGATCATGCATCAAATGATGCAACGTGCCGCCGTAAATGGCATGGAAGTTCCCCAAGAAGTTGCTCCTTATACTCAATATCAAACCGCCGGCTTACCTAATCGCAATCAATTTCTCAACAACTACATTTACCCGCCTGTAGCGGGTACAGAAGTTGAACTTCCTGATGCTGTAAAACGTGCATTACAACGTACTGGCCTGGAGCTGGGACTATGAACGTATTACAGGCGTTAGCAAAAGGTGCCAAGACAACTGAACGTCTTCAGCGTGAGTTTGAAATAGATAGTCTTTCAATTGTCCCTGGAACAAGAGGGGCTAAATCTTTTCGTGAGGGGATTCAAGCAGAAGGAATTAGTGCACGTCAAACTCCGGCTCAATTTGCAGGAGCCTATGCAGCTCGCGTAGTTACTGACCTTACCAACGACGGCACGCGGATGCTGTTGTGGCGTAGCAACCATCCCAACGCAATTGCTGATATGGTAGGCGGCGCTGCTATTGGTAAACAAGCAGCAAAAGAAATGGGACCACTTAAAACTGGTCTTATTAACCTTGCAGCCCTTGGCCCTGGCATTGCCGTTGCTGGTGCATATGACCTGACTAATGTTGGTGAAATGTTCCGCCCCAAAGGCTTTGCTCAGAATTATTCACCAGAAGGAGCTGATGATCGCCGGCAAACAGAGCAGCCAGTACAAGAAGGATTTGAACGGTTGTTCCTGGGGCGCACAGGCCAGCCTTTGAAATACGAAACTGCCAAACAAGATATTCCTAGCCTTACACCCGAACGTTATGGTAACTACATGCGTTCTTATTATCAAGACAACGGTCTTTTTGGCATCATTAAAGCAACTCCTGAAAATCTCCAAGGAGTACCGGAAGTTCGTTTGATGAACTATCCCGTTACTATTCCTTCTGCTCTTGGTGTTCTTGGTGGTGCTGCCGCTGCTGGTGTAGCAGCACGTTCCACTCAAGGTCCTGGGCGCTTCCGTAAATCAGCTATTGCAGGACTTGCTGGTTCTCTTGGTGGCATTCTTGCAGGTAATGTAGCCAACGAAGTTGTTGCCGCCGGTAATCGCCCAAGGCTGCCAACGACTGCTGAATACGAAAGTATGCAGTACTGATAGAATCTATTTTATAAGAAACATTTTTAATAATGGCTGTATATTCAGATCCCTGGTCGTCGCCTGTACAGGCACCTTACAGTACGTTAAATTACAATACTTCTACGCCTACTTCGCAAGATTTTCTCGCCAGGGCACGCGAAAAAGTAACAGAAAAAATGCGTGGTGGTAAAAAAGTTTTAGAAGGTGCTGTTCAACAAGGTGGCGAGCTTCTCCAGGGACTTGCCAATCGCCCTGGCCTTGGTCGCGCCGCTTTCATTGGAGGTATGGTCCCCGGGGCTATGACCGCTGCTTCTGAAGCCGCCGCAGGGCGTTCACTAGGAGCAGGCGTTGCTCTTGGTGCAGGAGCCCTCACATCTGGTCTGGGTACCGCTCTACTGAAAACAAATAATCCTCTAGCAAAACTTGCTGGTGGTGCGTTAATGCTTGGCGGCACTGTTATCCCTGGTATGGTCGCTAGTGGCGCAGAAGCTATCCGTCAAGAAGTAACTGATCGTCCAACGGAAGGCAAAGGTGACTTTCAGACCGAAGTTGCACGCATGAAGCAACTCGCTGGTGTGGGCCTTGAGTTAGGGCGCAATGAACTTGCAATGCGCACAAATAATATCGTTGATTTAACTCAACGTTTAAATCAAGTTGATATTGAACAACAAAAAGCTGAATATCCAATTCTTGCAAAAATGAAGAACGACGAGTTAATTCGTTCTCAGTCGATGCTTAACTCCCAGAACAATGCTTACATGCAGCAGATGGTCCTTGGGACGGCCAGCAACCTTGTCTTAGATGCCCAGCGGGAGCGTGGTGCTCTTGCCCGTCAATACATCGCTTCTAGCCCCTACAACGTAGTACTAGCGGCTCCCAACGTTTCGATTGGTTGATCATGGCATATTCCTTCGATCCCAAACTGCCTTTCCTAGGTGGAATTGCAGGCCTTAATCCCCCTGGCTCTACAGGAACCACTGATTCTGCTTTTGGTGGGATGTTGAATGTGGCACCACTGACTCCGAGTTTTACTGGCACACAACCAGGAGCAACTAATCCTTATCCACAGGGAAGCAACGAAAGCATGTTGTGGATGATGAATAAAATGCAAAGAGATACCGAAGAGCGTGGTGATCTCAAATACAATACTTTGTATGACAAGATTTCCAAGCAGCGTCAACAAGAAGCGCGTGAAGCCTTTGGCTGGAAAATGTTAGGACAAGGCTTAAATGCAATTCAGTCTACGGGACAAGCTCTTGCAACAACTTTATACAATCCGGCTAGTGTTGAAATCACATCTAGGACTCCTGGCTTGCTTGCCAACATCTACGCCCAAGATCTAGCTGGTGCGCGTAGAAAATATATCAGCTAGGTATAATAAGGGAATAGGCAATGGCAATTTCTAATCCGGCAAATTATCTTACGCCGACCACGTCTTCTTTTTTTGCCGCTCACTAAACCCGCAGGTGCCATGATAGATCCCGGAACAGCTACAGTAATTGCAGGAGGAGCTTCCCTACTTGGTAGCGGAATCGGCGCGGCTGGCGGTAAGAATGCAGGTAATCAAGCAAGGGCTGCTGCACGAGAACAAGCTTTAGCAGTTCAGCAAGCCGGACGTGAGGCGCCCATTGCTAATTTTGGTTTTGATGTAGCTGGTAAAAAATTTGATACTTTATTTGGTGGTCCAGCGGACCGCTTTAATCTTGCTCAAGATACCGCACTGCAAGGCGCCTTGGTAACAAACCCAGGTTCTTATGGCTCAATTGATGCGCGCAGAGATGCATTGCGTCGAAATGTAGAACTTTTTGGTGCACGCACCCCTGGCTATGGAGCCGCCTTTAACAGGTTTGTGTAATCTAAAATAAATTCAACGCACTAAATAGAATGGCAAAAAATAAACCTGACAAAAATATTTATGAAAGCATTCTTAATGCAGGGCAAAACACTGGGCCAGGAGTAAACCTATCTAGTGATCAATTTGAACAGTTATTAAACCGATCCTCGCCATACGGAGGTAGTTTTGGTACTGGCTCAAGCGCAGGCGCTGGTTCAATGCTTGGAATCCAAGCGGGTAGAAAAGCACTACAAGACATCACAAAAGGATACGGACGGTTTGGAAAACAAGATGCAGCAGATTTGTTTGGAACCTTAGAGTCTCAAATTAGACGCGGTGCCATTTCCACTGATTTAGCAGCAGAAGAATATTTAAATGCCGCAAGATTTGGCAACGTTAAAAACGCTTTTAGCAAAGCGGAAAAACTTGCCACAATGGATCAAGGCTTTGTTGATCCTTCTAAGTATCAAAGGTATCAACCCTTTATGCAGTTAAATGCCCAACAGCTTTTGGGACGCAACCTGAGTGAAGGCGAGTTAAATGCTTATACAGAAGCATTCCGTGGCATGGGTATTTCCAAGCCTGCAGATGTTTCTGCTGCTTTTGGTAATATGCTTTTGAGTACTCCAGAAGCACGCAGTCGTGAAGTAGTTGTGAGTAAAGGGCTATTCGACAGAACGCCTAATTTGAATCTTGCAATGTGAATTTTTAATTTTATAATATAAAAAAATAGCCATGCCAAAAAAAACAGCACAACAACTCCTCCAAAGCTTTGGAGGTACAATTACCCAAAACGAGCTGGAACAATTTGAAAACGCCGGCTATGACATTGATAAAGCAAAAAACTATGCCAAGAATACCGGTGGCGTAAGTTTTAACTCTAACGCTCAAACGTATTATTCTGCAGGTGGCGCCGCTGGGGCTGCTACGACTGCGGCTGCTGCGGCTGCTCCACCTCCTAGTGGAAATACAGATGGCCTGTATAGCTTTGACGGCCAGTTCATGTCACAGGATGAGTTTAATTATAAGGCTGCGTATGGCCTTAGCGAACTCAACGGACAAATTCAATCAAATTTACAAACTTTAATAAACCAAGGCAGTGCTAATGTTGCAAATATTTCCGCTAACGCGCAGATGTATGGTTATACCACGCAAGCTAATGCGCAAAAATACGTAGCAGATAAAGCAGGTGAATCCGCAAAAGATGTTGCAAATATACAGGCACAAAACAATATCAATCTTCAGGCAATTGTTAATGCAGGCCTGCAAGACGTTGCAAAAATCCAAGGCGAAACATCACGTGATGTAGAAAAAACACGTGGTGAATTTGGCGTCAAACAAGAGGAAACACGCCAGCGAGGTTCTCGTGACATTGCACGCATTGGCGGTGAAGCAGGTATTTACCAAGGCTTGCTGGGTGCATTTAATTTTTAATTGATATAATTTAAAAATAGCTTTTGCTATACTTTAAGAAACCTTTGAGGTGCTCATGTCCAAGACTCCTACTGCTACCCCTACAAGCGGGTATACCTCTGGTGCGTACTACCAGCAATTAGTTACTCAATCTAAGTCTGAAGATCCGGCTGTAAAAGCTGCAGCTATTAAAGAATTAAATGATATTGATAAAGAACAATATCAATCTCAATATGGTCCCAAGTCTTTTGATATTGGTGAGTTCGAAGGTCTCCTGAGCCGCCTGGAAGGTTCCAAGATGCGTCAAAAGCGTCAAGAAAGCGTTGAAGGTCGCCGTGGCACCATGACGCAAGGTCTTGCTAGCATGATGACGAACTTCTGATAATGCAAGCTTCTGCCGCGCCAAAGACTGAGCCCACTGAAAGTTCAGATCT
>JBIPMW010000368.1:0-2767 GCA_044376455.1 Crocinitomicaceae bacterium
GCTAGTGGTGTTCCTACTGGGGTACTTACTATGTGGCCCACTGGTACCGCGCCTACTGGTTGGTTGTTGTGTAACGGTGCAGCAGTATCTCGTACTACTTACGCAGCTTTGTTTGCTGCAATTGGTACTACGTTTGGCGCAGGAGACACGACTACAACTTTTAACCTACCTGACTATCGGGATAGGATGCCTATCGGCGCAAATACTATTGCTGCATCAGTTGGGGCAACTGGCGGTAGTGCTAATGCTACGTTAGTAAGCCATAACCATTCGACATCCGATCCGGGTAGTTTTATTACTGGTAGTTTCGGAATAGATGCGGGGGGTAGTGCTGGCATACTTAGTGGTGGGTCTGGCGCATTCACGGTAACTAACCTGACCACAAAATTTGTACAGGAAGGTGGCACTTCTACAAATCGTTTTGGTAGGGGGCTCTCAATGACTACTGGTTCCCATACCCATACAATTAGTACGGAAGGTTCTTCAGCTACCAACGCAAATATGCCTCCGTATCTCGGCATTAACTTCATTATTAAGACGTAAGGAGCCACCGTGCCCCTACAGAAACTACAGTTTCGCCCCGGTGTAAACCGCGAAGGCACGACGCTTGCCAACGAGGGTGGCTGGTTTGATTGCGACAAGGTGCGATTTCGTTCTGGCTACCCTGAAAAAATCGGTGGTTGGGCCGCTGCGTCTTATACGACGTTTCTAGGTGTGTGCCGTTCACTGTGGAATTGGGTAACACTTAAAAACTTTAACCTCGCAGGTGTTGGCACTAATCTTAAATTTTATGTAGAAAACGGCGGTGCTTATTACGACATCACCCCTATACGCCTAAACACAACAAACACTACGACGTTTGCAGCGACTAATGGGTCTACAACTATTACAGTAACTGATACCGGAGCGTCCGCATTACAGACAGGGGATTTTGTTACGTTTTCTAACGCAGTAAGTCTTGGTGGCAATATAACCGCCACAGTGCTTAACGCTGAGTTTGAAATTCAATCATTATTATCGGGAACGCAATACACCATTACAAGCCCAGTAGCTGCAAACGCATCTGATATTGGTAATGGTGGTAGTGCCACTGACGCTGCATATCAGATCAGTGTAGGCCCCGTTATTAATACTGTTGGTACAGGTTGGGGTGTCTCCCCGTGGGGTGGCTTTATTCCGGGTAGTGTTTCGTCTACGTTAAATGGTGCTATTGATAACGTAGTAACGACGATCACCGTGGTAAGCACTTCTGCCTTTACTGCCAGCGGCGCTATCTGGATCAATGGTGAATACATAACGTATTCAGGCAAAACAGCTACCGACTTTACCGGTTGCGTTCGCGGTGCTGATGGCACAACTGCTGCGTCTCAAAGTAACGGCGCTTTAGTTTCGCAAGCCACAGCATTCCCCGGCTGGGGCGAAGGCTACTTTACTTCTACTGGCCCTGAGATTGCCCTGCGCTTGTGGAGCCAAGCTAACTTCGGTGAATATTTACTGTTCAACCCGCGCGGTGGAGCTATTTATATCTGGCAACCCGCTTCTGGGGCAACACCCAATTTTACTGAGCGTGGCGTAATTTTATCTCCTACGTCGGTCACTCCAGTTGGTTGGACTACGACAGTAACAGATGCTTATTGCCCGTCGCTAGTCAACGAAATTCTTATATCCGACCAGTCGCGTATATTGATTGCATTTGGCTGTAATGACCCAAGCGGTGTTTACTGGCCTACTACACTTGATCCGATGCTCATTCGTTGGTCTGACGTAGAAAACTACGGGGTGTGGCAACCCGATCTTGCAACCAATCAGGCGGGAGACGCACGGCTATCTCACGGCTCCTACATTGTCGGTGCGCTACAGACTCGTCAGGAAATTCTTATTTGGACTGATACGGCTATTTACGCCATGCAGTACATCGGGGCACCGTTGGTTTGGCAGATCACACTGCTTGCAGACAACCTTTCAATTGCTTCGCAAAACGCGATGGCTACCGCTGCCGGTTCTGTATATTGGATGGGGGTTGATAAGTTCTATACATACACAGGTCGGGTAGAAACACTGCCTTGCGCCTTGCGTCAGTATGTGTTTGAAGACATTAACCGCGAGCAACAAGAACAATTCTTTGCGGGCACCAACGAGGGTTATTCGGAAATCTGGTGGTTCTACTGCTCCAAGAACTCAAACGTCATTGACCGCTATGTGATCTTCAACTACCTTGACCGTGTTTGGTATTACGGCACATTGAGTAGAACAGCTTGGCTTGATAGTCCATTACGTGAATTCCCGTTGGCTGCAACTTCGACCAATCTATTGGTTTATCACGAAGCGGCGGTTGACGACGGCAGCACTAACCCACCAAGCCCTATCAGTGCTTACATTCAGTCTTCTGATTTTGATATTGAAGATGGGCATAACTACGGGTTTGTGTGGCGCATGTTGCCCGACATTACGTTTAACGGGTCTACTACACCGTCGCCAAACACGCCTAGCGTCAAGTTTGTAGTGCGCCCACGACAAAACCCCGGCTCTGGTTATGGCGTATCACCTAGCCCAACCATTAAGTCCACAGAATCGTACGCAGGTCAGCAGATATACAACGTGCAGAAATTTACCGAGATTGTGTATACAAGAATCCGTGGTCGGCAGATGGCGTTCAAAATTGAATCAGACACGTTAGGTACGCAGTGGCAGTTGGGTGTGCCAAGACTTGATGTACGGCCTGACGGGAGACGTTAATGACAACACAAGTAGTTGTCACTGATTCAAT